>JBKJSQ010000119.1:0-12794 GCA_046594495.1 Minisyncoccia bacterium
CTTCTTTTTAGCCATACTCGCCCCACTCATACTATCTGTTCAATTCCGAATCTGTGAGAAGAAGATTGCCGTACTGTATCTGCGATACATTGTGCTAACTGTGGCGGAGGTCTGTTCAAGTAGCATTCACAATACTGAATCACGATTGCTTTCGTTCGGTTCGAATAGCACTGTAAGTGTGTATCAAAGCGAACGCATTGCGTTTGGGATCGAACGCCGTACCCATATCGCGCACTCGTCACCAAGGTCCGGCCTTGGTGACAGGAGCAGGTCACGTTGTTTTCACGAGTCAGTAGCAAGGCTCTTTGGCGGCCCGAAAACATGAAAGATAGAGCGTAAAAGTACGTCTGCTACAATACATACATATGGATACTGAGAAACCAAAGGGAACTCGTACTGTTACGCTTATTGGAATTGCAGTCGTGCTTACACTCATTGCAGGGCTTCTGCTTTCGCTATCTAATATTGCTACACAACAAAAGATGTATGGCATTGCCACGTTCGAGGAGTGTAAAAATGCCGGCTACCCGATCATGGAGTCATATCCCGAACAGTGCGCAACGCCAGACGGTCGCACGTTTGTGAATGAGGTGCAGGCCGGCGAAACTTCAAATATGCCTATAATGCCAACTGCTGGCACTCCGGCTCCGGGCACACCGTATCTCCCAAGTAATGGGTGCGAAGTGTCGGGTTGCTCAAGCCAGCTCTGTATTTCTTCAGAAGAAGCCGCAGCAGGTGGAGGGGTTTCTACTTGTGAATTCCGGGCCGAGTACGCGTGTTACAGAGAGGCGACGTGCGAACCGCAACCAAATGGAAAATGCGGATGGACACAGAGCGCGCAACTGAAACAATGCCTTGCAAATCCACCGGCGCTCGATCAGATGCCGCAATCGATTTAATTAATCCTGTTTGTTTTGATACGATGGTCCACGCAGGGCCATTAGCTCACTTGGTAGAGCGCTTCCATGGCATGGAAGAGGCAACCGGTTCGATTCCGGTATGGTCCACTTGGCAAATTTGCACGTCTTGACAGCGCGCACTTTGAAAAGAGCCTGCTCTTCAGTCAGTAGCTTTCGCCTGTCGGCGGATTGACTAAGAGCAGATGATCCTGAGCGCGTTCTAAAAAGAAAAAGCCCAGCGCGAACATCGCGACGGGCTGAGAGTTCTGAAGCTCAAGTGGTAGAGGTGAGATTGCGAACAGCAAGAAACCGGTCACTCACTTGCAAATTTTCATTCCACCAGGCAAAGCCTAGACGATGCCGGGCGATGCACGGTACGCGTGGACGGGAGCATACCGCTGCGACAGAACCAAGGGCTATCATCCGGTACTTGCGATTCATATCGTGATTCCTCACGACGAACACTAGAAGCGCTTCAATGGTCGCCGGACCCCATGGATTGTCCTTGTCATCAATCTTGATCGCGTCAACGGCCTCTTCTGTGGAGATGATGCGGTTGAAACGCATGACTTTTGTCTCCAATCTCACGCGACCGCTCGCTGTGACAGGGAAGTTCTTCCGTGTGATGTGAGGACTTATCCAATGGTAGTCGCCATCATCAATCAATGACTCAAGTGATGCACTGTAATCAACCTCAATGAGGTTAGTGGTTGCGGCCTGAATGTTCATGGAACAGCTCCTGTTGCTCTGGCGATGGCTGAATTTCTTCTCGCCGCCGCGTAGAACAACCGAGCTCAATTCGAGCATTATTGAATCATGAATTCTGAATCTGTCAATTGCAGTAACGCAACTGAGTTTGCAGTGTCAACTTCGTCTGAAATGCGTTCCAAGGGTAACCCTTGGAACGCATTAAAGAGGCTCCAAAGTAATGCCAAACAGTTAGCTGTCGGGATTGCTATACTTCAGCCTATGCAAACCAAACCGGGCCTTCCTGTTGTATCCGCAATAATAGAAAGACAACACAACGATAAGACACAAATTCTTGTACAAACCCGATGGAAGCCGGAACGCGACCCCGTATATTCGGGGACACTTGAAATTGCCGCGGGAGTTATGGATGAGTTCGAAAATGTATACGACTCGCTAAGAAGAGAAGTATTGGAAGAAACCGGACTCACAATCAAGAAAATCACGCCGGATAACCAAACAAAAATATATTCCACCGACAAGGACGACGCATCGTTCGGCTTCATGCCATTCTGCTGTCACCAGCAGCTCAAGAATGGGCGGCCTTGGATAGGATTCGCATTTCTCTGTGAGGTCGAAGACGCTGAGCCGAAACCGCAATTGGATGAGGTAAGGGATATTCGTTGGATGGATAAGGATGAACTAAAGAATATTTTTGAAACAACACCGGAGAAAATATTCACACTGCAATTAGGTGTCTTGGACTACTATTTTGGATCTTCGTAGCAGCTTGGCCTTATCGGTTTAAGCCGCCCGGGCGAATTCCTCCTCCCGCATGCGGAAACAAGGATATGGTATAATGCCGGAATGAAATTCTTGCGCTTCTTCAGTCGTTCAGCGGCAACTCAGCAGTTCGTTCAATCGGCCGACAAGTCCGTTGTAAAGGATGCGGCGCAAAACGCGCTCCGTAAGTACGAGAAGACATTCGTCGATCTCGCACGCTATGACAGAGGAGAAAAACCCTCAGTTTCTGTATCTCGATAAGGAAGGCGTTCGCTCACTTCACGAGCAGCTTTCACTATGTGGCGGAAAAGCAAGGTGAGCCGATCCCATCATTTGCGACTGCCAAGCAGGGTGAGATTGAGGCGCTCGTAAAAGCTCCGCAGCAACAACTCTTCGGAAACGATGCGTATCCAACGATTGAAGAGAAAGCTGCCATCATCTTTTATACGATCAACAAGCAGCAAATCTTTCTCAACGGCAACAAGCGAATGTCTACACTCAGTCTTCTCGTATTCCTTGGCATTAATGGGATGACACTCTCTGTTTCGTCTGACGAGCTTACTGACAAAGCGCTCTGGCTCGCTAAAACAGCATCCCTCGAATTTCCTCAGGTAAAGCAGGATCTTGTGGAGTGGATTCGCCATAATATGATCGCGATATAGTGAGCGAGGCGGACTATGCCACCATGTCGAATTCTTCCTCCTCGTGTTTCTTCGCTTCCGTTTTGCAATGATGCATAAGGATAGCGAGGATCATTTTGGTCCGAGGTCTGCCCCGGAGTGGTCCACACAAAATATCGAGGACAACGCGCAGCGTTGGCTGACTCTATATTGTCTGGAAGTTCGGGGAATCGAAAGGCGGCGGCATTTTAAAAAAAGCATGGCGCAGTCTCGAGACTGCGCCATTGGTTTCGTGAACACTCAAACGAGCTCACGTAAATGTAGCGAAACGTTCAGTTCCTTTCAAACTTGATGCGGGGTACGGACGCATAACGCCCTCACCGGTTACGATCCAGCCGGGGGCGATGTCGAACATATACCCGAGCTTGTCGGCTTCGCGGCAACCGAGTGCTCGATTGCCGTTGAGCCAAGCCGAATACGTCGAGTAGCCCAACTTTTTTCCGCGTGGAAGAATCGAATTGATCGCTGCCAATGCGTCCGTTGTAGCCATGCCGGGTAGTGCGTGCTGTTGAGCAAGGAGCAGACGCAGCCCGATTGCTTTGTTGAATTCGCGAATGTCCGGAACATCCGGTCGCTTGCGTCGCAGATTCATCGTTGGCTTGATCACGATCACCTCCATTTCGAGCGAAAGATACTGTACAACAAGTATTGGATACTAGCAACTGTCTCGCTTGAGGCCGCCTTTCACATGGTATACGGTGTGGATAACTGTGTTGTGGTGGGGTATAGTGGTTTATACTATCCATTAGTGGGAAAAAGTGGGAAAACCGCACATTTGTATGTTTATAGGCGAATACGAGCACAATCTGGATGAAAAGAAGCGAATATCGCTTCCGAAATCATTCCGTACTGCGCTCGGAAAGAAAGTAGTAATGACCCGTGGCCTCGATAACTGTCTCTTTGTGTACTCGACAAAGGCATGGGAAAAGGTAGCGGCGAAATTGCAGGAGCTTTCATTCGCTCAAGCAGATACGCGCGGATTCAATCGTTTCATTCTTTCCGGTGCTGCCGAAGTTGAGGTCGATGCCGCAGGGCGCGTTCTCATTCCGGATCATCAGAAGGTATTTGCCGGTTTGAAAAAAGAAGTTGTCTTTGCAGGAGTGTCAGATCGAGTCGAGATTTGGGACAAAGACCGTTGGAGTACCTACAAATCCCGCATAGAGAAGCAGGCCGATGCATTAGCCGAAAAGCTCGGCGAAATCGGTGCCTTGTAAACAAAATGAACACGTCTACTTCGTTACGGAGTCTCTGCGACACACTCATCGTACAAATGTACGACTCGTGCGCCGCATCTCCGCGCCTCGTATCCGAATCCATTTTGGTTCAACGCACGGGTGCTCGGTTTACTCACTTCTCGAAATTTGGTGGCTTCAAGCTGCTGGAGGATTTTTGATACGTCATGCGCACGCGACGCTCACAATCCTCCAGCAACTCGGTGCCGTCACCCTCGGTCTCGAACACCGATGGCGTACCAGCGAAAGCTGGGCATCGAAGCGTTCTTTTACACGAAGCAGTGGAATCACTGTCATTGAAAAAAGACGATGTCGTTGTAGACGGCACGTTGGGGGGCGCGGGACATGCGCTCGCAATCGTGAAGCAGCTTGGGCCTGCCGGCACTCTGATAGGAGTCGACGCCGATTCAGATGCCGTCAGCCGTGCTCGCGATGTGTTAGCGGAGGCCCTGCCTACCAGCGGAGACGCTCGGCCCGATTCACTTACCGGAAACGGGCCGACCGTTCTCTTGATCAACGACAATTTCAGGAATCTCAAGCAGGCACTCGCAGTGCACAACATTTCTGCGGTCAACAAAGTGCTGCTTGATCTCGGGTGGAGCACGTTTCAGCTCACCGGAGGTCGAGGATTTTCGTTCATGTCTGATGAGCCGCTCTCAATGGCGTACTCGCACTCTCCATCACTCACGGCAGAGACGATCGTGAACGATTGGGAACAACAATCCATCGAAGACGTGCTGAAAGGATTCGGCGAAGAGCGATACGCAAAGCGAATCGCAGAACGCATTGTTCGCGAGCGCGCGAACGGTCGAATTACATCCGCGAAGGATCTGGCCGACATCGTGAAGGCGGCAGTTCCAGCAGAATACCGGTATGCAAAGTTGCATCCTGCCACAAAAACGTTTCAGGCACTCAGAATAGCGGTCAACGATGAGTTTGGGGCTCTTGTGGAAGGTATGCAAGCAGCGTGGGAGCTACTCAAATCGGGAGGACGTCTCTCAATAATTTCATTCCACTCAAGTGAAGACAGGATCGTAAAACATCGTTTTGTAAAGTGGGCGCGCGATGCCGAGGGAACCCTCGTGAATCGTAAGCCCATCGTGCCAAGCGACGAGGAATTGCAGAAGAATCCTCGTGCGCGTAGTGCCAAGCTTCGGATCATTCAAAAAATATGAACAAACATCTCGCCATATTGTCACTCGAATACACGTTTGAACGTATTGCGTTCCGCGTACTGTTCGCAGTGCTCGGTGTAATCCTCTGTGGATACCTCTACTTCGTGGGTGCGTCAGTTCTCAACATCATTGCGCGCAAAGAAGCGACGCGATCGAGTGTTGCAATGCAGAGCTCTATTGCAGGGCTTGAGAAGCAGTTCTTCGCTTTGTCTGAATCGGTTACGCCTGAAACTGGTTCAACACTTGGACTTGCGCCGGTAAACGAAACCGACTACGTATACCGACCAGGCGCGACCGCATCGCTTTCTCCTGCTGATACAATAGAGCGCAATGCTATCTAGCAGTGCGCTATGAGAACACACTTGGCATTCCGCACACGCCTCATTGGCGTTTTTTTCATTCTTGTAGCGATCTTGCTCATCGGACGCCTTTATATTGTTCAGATAGTGCACGGTGCCGCATATCGTGAGAACGCAACGGCACAGTACGTTCAGCAAAGCCCCGATACGCTTAATCGGGGAAATATCTATTTCACGACAAAAGATGGCACGCTCGTTGCGGCTGCGGTGATGCAGTCGGGATTTCGAATAGCCATCACACCGGCGGACATCGAAGACTCCAAGGCAGCCTACTCGGCTATGAATGCAATAACTCCGATAGACCGTGAGCGATTCGAATCGAGCGTCAAAAAAGTGAACGATCCATACGAGGAGGTGGCGTTCCGTGTAAGCAACGAGGCAGGAAAAAAGATCCGGACATTAAAACTTAAAGGAGTACTCCTTGTGCAAGATCAATGGCGTACCTATCCGGGGCAAGACCTGGCGGCGCAAGCGGTGGGGTTTGTAGGGTACAAGGGCGACAAGCGCGTTGGTGTGTACGGATTGGAGCGGCAATACGAGTCAACGCTCATCGAAACAACAACAGGGCTGTATGTGAATCCATTTGCTGAAATATTTGCAAACGTCGGTGCGCTTCTTGCGAAAGACCCGGCGTCACGCCAAGGCGACATCATTACTTCCATCGAGCCCTCAGTTCAAGCAGAGCTTGAAAAAGTGCTTGATACGACAATGAAAACATACACACCTAAAATGGCGGGCGGTATTGTGATGGATCCGAAAACAGGGGAGATACGAGCTATGGGAATGCGCCCCGGCTTTAATCCCAATACGTACAACACCGTAGATAATGCTGCGGTATTTGTTAATCCGCTCGTGGAAGGCCGGTATGAATTGGGTTCGATTATGAAGCCGCTCACCGTTGCAGCCGGTATTGATAGTGGAGTGATTACGCCTCGTTCTACGTACTACGACGCGGGTTGTATGGAACGCAGCACGAAAACGATTTGTAACTACGATCATAAGGCACGCAATACGGTAGAGATGCAGGAGGTGCTCAATCAATCACTGAATCTTGGCGTGACATACATAGTCGATAAAATGGGGCACTCATCATTTACTGATTATATGAAAGCGTTCGGATTTGGCTCAAAAACTGGAATCGATTTACCGAATGAGGTCGTTGGAGACATATCAACACTCGCCGAGGGCAATGGACCAGCGGTTAACTATGCAGCAGCATCGTTCGGACAAGGAGTTTCGGTTTCGCCGATTGCTATGACACGCGCGCTTGCGGCACTCGCCAATGAGGGGGTTATGCCAAATCCTCATGTCGTTACTGGTGTTCGATACGAAAGCGGTATTACCAGAGATATTGTTGCCTCGTCCGGAGTGCAGGTATTGAAGCCCGAAACCGCGCGTACCGTGAGCCTCATGCTCACGGAAGTGTTTGATGATGCGCTCCTCAAAGGAAAATACAAGATGGAGCACTATTCTATTGCAGCAAAAACAGGTACGGCACAAATTGCAATTCCCGGACAAGGTTACTACGATGACCGCTATCTACATTCGTTTTTTGGATATTTTCCTGCACAGGATCCCCGGATGATTGTATTTCTATTTACAGTTGAGCCGCACGGTGCTGAATTTGCGTCAGCGACTCTCGCAGACCCGTTTGATGATCTCGCCAAATTCCTGATCAATTACTACGATATTCCACCAGACAGGTAAAGGATTCTGGCCTGGCCAGAATCCTTTACCTTTTGAGAACCCACGGCGCTCGACACGCGATGCTTCGCGTGCGGAAGTGCCCTTGGGGTATTCTTAAATATCTCCACCACGGGTCGCTTCGCTCCTTGAGAACCCGAGGTTCTCAACGCGCTTCGCGCTGCTCTCCTACACGGGAAACTATCGTTTCCTGACCTTTTCAACCGACCCTATTCCTGCCACTCAAAAACGATTGGATTGTTTTTGAGTGGCCGATAATGCATCTGAAAAATCTGTTACTATATCCATCTATATGGTCGCGTTTATACGCTCAGTCATCGTACTCATCCTCACGTGGGAAGCGCGACTCGTTCTCTGGCGACACAAACCACGCATTATTGCAGTTACCGGTTCTGTTGGGAAAACAACGACCAAAGACGCCATATATGCAGCGCTCGCAGGTTCGCATCACATTCGCAAAAGCGCAAAAAGCTTTAACAGTGATTTTGGCGTACCGCTCACTATTCTTGGGCTCGAGACTGGTTGGAGCGACCCGTGGAAGTGGTTTGTAAATATGGTGCAGGGCGTTGCGGTTATTTTTTCTACGACCTATCCTGCGTGGCTCGTGCTCGAAGTTGGTGCCGACAGACCTGGTGATATTCGCAAGATTGCACGGTGGTTGCGACCGGACGTGTCAGTCATTACAGGAGTGCCTGATATTCCCGTGCATGTAGAATATTTTAATTCACCGGGAGAAGTACTGAAAGAAAAGCGCGCTCTTGCGGATCATTTGAAGCCTGGTGGAACGCTCATCCTGAATGGTGACGAAGCACGCATGCGTATGCTCCAAAGTTCATTCCGTGGCACCTCGCTCACGTATGGCTTTGATGCACAGAATTCATACGCCGCCTATGCCGAGGAGATTGTGTATGAAAACAATGTACCGGTCGGCATGTCGTGCAAGGTTGCTCGAAAGGGAGCGTCGCTCGAACTTTCTGTTAGTGGCGCACTTGGCCGACCTCGCATCTATGCAGCACTTGCCGCGCTTTCAGTCGCAGAAACAATAGGAGCAGATACAGAAGGCGCGATACGAGGCGTTGCCGCGTGGGAGCCGCCACCTGGTCGGCTGCGCATACTCAAGGGTATTCAAGGCTCTATCATTATCGACGACACCTATAATTCTTCTCCTACTGCGGTCATCGCAGCGCTCGATACGCTTAAGTTGGTGAGCGCAAAGCGCAGATTTGCAGTGCTTGGCGATATGCTCGAGCTTGGTCGCTATTCATCGGATGCGCACAAAAGTGTGGGAGAGCACGTAGCAAAAACAGCATCGATGCTGCGCACGGTAGGATTCCGCGCGCGAGCGATCGCAGAAAGTGCGCAGGATGCGGGTATGAAAGAAACCAAAATAATGCAGTACGAAATGCATGAAGCGGAGCGGGCAGGGCAGGAGCTCAAAAAAGAGTTAAAAGCGGGCGATGTGGTGCTTGTAAAAGGATCACAAAGTATGCGAATGGAGAAAACTGTACTGGAGATTATGGAAGAGCCGCTGCGTGCGGAGGAGCTCCTTGTGCGAATGGACCCCGAGTGGAAGGAGCGCTAGCGAAGCGTTGCCGATTAGCGAAGTGATAGTGGATTGATGCGAATGATGCGATCATCGGTTGCGCCTGCTGTGCCCCGGCCATCGGTGTTGCTTGTGGTGAGGTAGAACATGCCGTCAGGTCCTACCCGAATAGTGCGAATGCGGCCATAGGTGCCGTCGAGGTGTTTGGTGAGTGCGGTGATGGCACCGTTCTCTATCGTTGCTTTATAGAGACCTTCTGCAATCAGTCCACCAAAATAAAGTGACCCGTCAAAGTACACAAGGCTCGCCGGTGCCCATGTACCGTCTCCAGAGTGCCACGCAGGGGGGATCTGTCCCTCGCTCGTTTCGTCGCCGATAACTGCGGGCCAGCCATAATTACCGCCTTTGACGATTTTGTTCAATTCGTCGTGACAGCAACGCCCCTTTTCACCGGTCGGCCCGTGTTCCGTTTGCCACAAATTTCCATCGGTATCCCACGCGAGGCCCTGCGGATTGCGATGGCCTGAGCTCCATACAGCGGTGCCAAAGGGATTGTCTGTCGGAATGGATCCGTCATCGTTTAGTCGCAGGATTTTTCCGCCAAGGGATTTCATATCTTGCGCTATTGCAGCTTTTGTCGCATCGCCGGTCGTTATATAGAGCTTTCCGTCAGGTCCAAATTCCATACGACCGCCATCGTGGTAGGTGGCGCCCGGAATTCCTTTGATGATTTCCTTGTCTTCAATGAGTGTGTTGTTTGCATACGTGTATCTGACGACACGATTGCTGGTTTGGCCAACGCCCCCTGATGACATGTACAGATACACGTATGAATTCGTCTCGAACTGCGGATGAACCACAACGCCGAGTAAGCCGCCCTCTCCGCGAGCGCCAACTGATACGGGGATAGAGACCTGCGATCCGCTAGCTGGACCAATGTGCAGAAGCGTTCCGGGACGCTCAGTCACGAGCATTGTGTTGTCCGGGAGAAATGCGATGTCCCATGGGATATCGAGATTCTCCGCGATAACTATCGGCTCGAGTGAGGTGGTCTGGGTGGTCGTAGCTGTGCCGGTAACGGGAACCACAACAGGTTCCTCCGGAGTTACGAGATAGAGCGCTCCGTATAAAATTAGTATTACTGCAACGATGCTGAGAAAGAGTCGTGTCATAGGTGGCTAGTATGCTACATCCCCAACGGGTCGTCCAAGTGCACGTGCTCGATCTCGGGGAGATTCTGCGGAAACTCTTTAGTTACCTCGATTTTGTTGTTTTCTTTGTCATACGTAAAGATTACGTAGCTGATGTTGTTTGAGTATGAAAGCTCGTCAATGCGCTTCTCTGGATTTGCAATATACGTGAGACGGTACGTACCGGAGGGAAGACTCTCTATGTTGAGGGCTTGATCGGGATAGTTGTAGTAATACGTATCGCCCCAACCCACAGAGACTCCCTGGAGCTCCTTACCACAAATCTTGTACGTTGCTTCCTCCTTTTTGCCTTCCACAGGAGAGAGAATGCGACTGATATCGCGCAAGCAAAACGTCGATTTTTGCAAAATACCACTCAAGTCTTCGAGATTCTCGCCACCCTCAACCGCAAGGTCGTACACTATAAAATCTTGGTAATGGTAGTGCAAATGAGTTTGATGCCACAGGAAATTTCCAACCACTTTGTCGCGAGAACCTCCGTTTTTCAAATAGATACGCTGTAACACATCTCGATCGATGTCCGCGCGGATACCCTTGGTGCTCGGATCGGCTCGTAGCTCGAGCGTTCCGCGGCCTTGATTGAGGTACGTGGTACTAAATAAAATTCGTCGCTCCCCATCTTCTCCCTCCATGAGTGTAAGGTCTGCGGCTGGCATCGGCACCAGATCGGGCAATAGCTCATCGGGATTCGCTGCGGCAATCTCTTTGGCAATTATCTGTTCGTAGGTGGGCTCGGGGCGCACAAATGTAATTACCGATGTCTCGCGTGTGTCGTATGCAATAGCACTGAACAAGACCACGAGCCCCAGCACAACCGGGAGAATGATATGGCGAACTCGACGCAACATTCACACATCATACGGCACGTGGCGGATATCTGAAATATAGCCGGATGTAGCTTCATGAGCGGATTGCGAGAGACAAAAAAAGACAGACATTCTGAAATTCTCAAGAATGTGAGAATATGTATGAATGGCAGTACTTCAGAAAGGGCCCAAGAAGCTCGAGAGACACTTTAAAGGCGTGGCAAATCACACTCGTGTGCGCATTTTGATATTGCTCTCAAAACAGCCAGATCTCACGCTTGCAGGTATTGCGGAGCATGTAAAAGGAAATATTAAAACTATTTCGGAACACACGCGCAGGCTCGCGCTTGCGGGGCTCATCGAGAAGGTGCACGAGGGGAGAGACGTCAAACACAAGCTTTCTCGCTATGGAAAAATATTTATGAAATTTATAAACGAGTTTTCTTCGTTGAAGCCTTCGAAAGATGAGTAATGAGGGACGAAAGAGCTGAGCGTGCGCGCGGGTGGATTATGCGAGTATTTTTGGATGCTGTCGTATGAACGCGGCGCAGTCACTTTTCGCATTCACGTAAACACAAAACCTGCCGAGCGGCAGGTGATTGTGTCTTTTGACTCAAGTGGGACGAAATTGGAACCAGTTGGTGAGAGAACTGTACAAATGGCAGCAGTTTGGAAGGGCTTTAGAAACAGCAGAGGGCGTGTGCTTGGGATAAGCGACACGCCCTCACTTCGTTGCCCGTGTCGTCACCCAGTGCTCGGAGCAGTCGGCTGCTGGCCTTCCTTGGCGATCAGACTCTCGTAGAGCGCGAGACCGCGACGAACTTGATCAGTCGTCGGAGGTCCGTCTTTGTCGCGGAGAGCCGAAATGCGCGCGATTGAGCTTTCGGATAACTTGGGCTTGCGTTTAACCACTGAAATCACCTCCTTTCATCAGATGGCTACTATAGAGGAAGGTAACATTTTATATACGAAAATACAGCTTGGTTCCAACTTGCAGAAATTTTCCGCTTGGGTGCCCCAAACGAACTCTATTTTTAACAACTTTCTATTCATGACCCTACGGAGAGTCGAACTCCGCTTCCATCCTTGAGAAGGATGTGTCCTAACCGATAGACGATAGGGCCTTGTGGCAAGATTATACGTATTTTCTACGATATTTCCAGGTTTAAAATGCAATCACTCCCGGTTTTAGGCTGGGTTTGTTGCCGTGTGGATTGCCGATGTTGCATTGCCTGATACTCTGCGTTGCAGATTAGAAGTTCAAACAAGAAGGAGGAAAGCACATGCACGTGCAATCACTGAACACTGAAGGATTCGTGACTGTGCAGTATCCAACACCGTTACGGCTGCGTGTGCTCGAGGCAATGACGGCGTGGCAACGGTTCTGTGAGCTGCCGGATCACGAAAAGCGCAAAATTTCCGGAGGCGATCGAATCGACGACTTCGGGTACATGTTTCGTGACGACGATGGGCCACGTGCCGACAAGAAGGAACTGTTCCATCTTTTGCAAAAGAGAGAACCCGAGCTGCTTGCTCGTGCCGAAGGGGTGATGGATCGGCGGGCGGTGGAGTTCATCCGAGCAGGCGACGTGCTCATTCATGCGATGAAGCCCATCGTAATGGATTTTGCACATCAAATGCAAAATGAATATTTCTTGCCGGGCTTTGCGGCAGAGGTACTCGGTTCGCAATCTGTATGGACGTTTCGTTTCCTG
>JBKJSQ010000126.1:0-5914 GCA_046594495.1 Minisyncoccia bacterium
CTTCTTTTTACCGAATGGTAGAAATGATGACGCACCGCCGCTTGTTGAGATTACAGCCGGAGTATAGGGCACGACGACAAAGAAGTTTTTCGTCATAATATTCGCCGCCTCGGTGAAGCTGCGGATAAATTCGATGTACTCGCGGATCTGGATGCGCATGAGGTCGTCGAGCTGACCTTTGTATGCTTCTTCGAGTGTCGCTACATATGGGCGAATATCGAGTTGGCGTGATTGTACGAAAATCTGACATGAGAAATCGAGGGAGTTGAGAAAGTTTTGGAACTGAACAATAAATGCAGTCTGTTCGTCTTCGGACTTCAGTGCGAAGTTGATGGATGAGGCAAGCAGTACCGCCCGCAAACCGTTGTCTTTCATTATTATGATCCCGTCGCGCACTTCTTTAATCGGCACAAAATCCTGTGTCGATTTATTTTCGCTGCGGGTGTTTGATCCGGCTTGTGGCATACAATTATTTGGTCAGCGATTTCAAAGCCTCACGGGGTGTACGAATGCCTCGGTATGCGTCTGCTACTTGATCGGTTGAACGGTCGTTTTCGGAGCCATAGCCCGATGCAATACGCTCTTTGATGTCGAGGCTCCACGCGAGCTCGTGCAGACGGCTATCGGTGAGCCGTGGAACATACAGATTCTCTTGCGGGAGTGTCGGATTTTGAAGTTGTTGTTGAACGCGTTTCTTGGTCTTATTGTTCCAAAGATACAGTTTGCTCCGAATAAGGTAGAAGAACGCCGTTTCGATAGCGACCATGAATGGGCGCCCGTTATATTGCAAAAACGAAAGCGCGACCGCGAAGCCAATTACAGCGAGCGCAAGTGGTGCTGCCACGAGGTTTGGCAAAAGTCGCCACAGTACATACGCAAGTCCGAGTCCGCCCGCGATATAGACGAACTGCTTGAACGTGAAGGGTCCGAAGATTTTATCTTCGACCTCAATGAATTGAGGTACTTGGAACTGCATGTTTTATAAGTATACCCCGTGAGATATACGAACTGACACATGAATTCACACAGAGTTGTTTATAGGGCGGGTGTTGTACTTATTCGGAGTGAACATCTCACGGGGCAGGCCCCGAATTACAAACTACAGTTGTTCACGATAGGGATCTCCCTCAATCGACTTTCGTTCGTGACTCGCGGCATTGATATACGTTGGAGCAATTTGAGCGCGTACTGCCTTACCTTCGGGCGGTTGCGCCGGTGGCGTTCCTGGAGCGACAGGTGGTGCAGAAGGTGCAGCTGCGGGAAGTGGCGACTCTCCAATGTGTGCGGCGTTCATCTCTTGTGTACGGACGGCCTCAACATCGGATACCACTTCCTCGGTTGCACTCGGATGACCGAGTGAGCGCTCCATTTCGCCTCGAATCGGGCTAAATACAAACTCCGAAATGCTGGTTGCAAGTTCCACTGCGACCTCATTAGTCACGTCGAGGTCTTTTTGTAAATGCTGAGTCAGCTCCGTGACTTGTTGGAAGCCGAGAAGTGTGAGCATGACGTTGTTTTCCAGCACCTGCCATTGGTCTACGTGTAGTTTATGGTGCTCGGCGAGGTCGCGCATGTGTTTTTGCACATCAGCGGATGTGATTGCGTCCTGCACGACTTTAGGAAGCGTCTGGAAACGCTCTGCGAGTTCTTTATTGAGATCGATGTTTTTGTTATCCGTATCCATATTCTAGTGCGCAGCTCCCCCATCCGCTTTATTTGATTTATTTAGTTTACTGATCTCCTCCCTCAGATTTTCTGCAGAGCTTCTTTGCTTATACTTATCACCTAAGTGGTGTTCCATGATGTGCTTTGCTTCGTCGCCACCACCTCGTACATTGATATCCCGCTGGATTACTTGCTGTACCCCCGCACTCACCGACTTTTGCGCGTCTGTAAGCTTCTCTTGGTATCGCTTATTGATTTCGCCTTCACGAGGTGGTGTTGCTGCTACCTCTTTCGCGCGCTGATACATTGTTTCCGCCTGTCTATTCTCTTCTATGCGTTCATTAATCTTTTTCGCTGCAGCCAACTGCAGATCATCAAGCGCTTTGAGAGGTGCTCGGATTTCAGTCGAGATACGTTCGACTTGTTTCTTTGCGGCCGTTATGTTTGCCTCTTGTTTTTGTAGTTCTTCATTATGTTCTGCCTGTCGTTTTGCAACTGCGCGAATTTGCGAGTCGCGCTCTTCCCCGGGCGCCTGTTGCTGCGCTTTTTGGAGTTGAACGTCGATAGCAGGTTGAGCGGACTCAATTTGTTTTTTAGTCGTTTCGTGAACCTCGACCTCACGCTGAGCAGCGTCGAGTGCCGGAGCCTTTTCGGCTGATTGTCTTTCCGCATCTTGCCTGTGCTTTGGATCTTTTAACGCCTCAGCTTCTGCGTGCGCGTTGTCGAGCATTACCTTTGCGGCCTCGGCGTTCTTCTTTGCAGTCTCTGCATTTTGGGTATTTGTATTTTCGACGTCACTTCTCGCCTCTTTGCGAAGTTTATTTTTATCTGCTTCTGTCAGCTGCATTTCCTTCGCCTTCTTCTCGAGAGCAACTGCCCGATCGTGTGCATCGCCCGCGAAGCTACCCTTCTTTTCCCCTGCAGCGACTCCCGCGAGACCGGCAGTGCCGGCCGCAGCTTTACCGAAGCCGGTATTCATCGGATTGAAGCTGCTATTGGCAAGTTTTGTCCCGACGGCCTTTTGCTTGCGCATTTTTTCAAACTCACTCCATGCTTTAGCTTGATCGTTCGGATTTGACGAATTAAGTGCTCGCTCTTTAGCTGCTTGCATCTTGCCGTCTCTATTATTTGCAAACTTGGCTCCAAGTCGTCCGGCAGACAATTGAGCAAGTCGCGCCGCACCGCGCGTTCCGAAGGCAAGTGGAAGTCCGGCTGCCATCTGGCCAAACTTAACTCCACTGATCGAACCCGCGAGCGAACTCGAGAGTCGGAACGAAATAAACAAGAGTCCGGTACCAAGGAAGTACACAAACAGCACGCGCCACCCATCGGCCAGAACCTGCTTTTGCGGGTCGGCAATAAGACCGCCGATGGTGTTGTTCGCTCCAAGCGACGGGCCAGCTGTTTGAAAGATGAGGATAGAGATGGAAAGGAAAACCATCAAGAGCGGTGCAAACGCCGCATTGTTGATGAGTGATTTCCACCAGTTGCTCCACCCAAACTGGCTCCCCTCAAGGTTCGGAGCCAAATAGGTTACGTATGCGAGCGGTGCGGAGAGCATGAGCACAATAAAAAGAATCGCACGCGCAATGATAAGGAAGGCCCCATAAAAAATAATCATTGCTAAGAGTGCAAGGAGGAGAAACCCTAAAAGTCCAAAGAACAGTGCCTTTGTGATGCCTCCACCGTTTGGTTCGGCATATACCCCCGAAGCGATCTTGCTCGTATCCCAAACTCCCGTAATGTGGAGCGGAGCAAGAATTTTATCGGCAGTGCTGAATGGTTGTACGTTCTTGCCCGCCCCCGCTGCGCCCGCTGTCTGCGAGTAGATGGCGTATGCCATAAAATTGGAGGCATCGATGATGATTTTCGTAAATAACAGACTAAAGTTCATGAGTACCGCGATGATGAGTACGCGTGCAATAAGTTTTTTCTGGCCGTATTCACGGAGTCCAAGAATGAGACTCATGGCAATAAAAACGAACATGCCGATCATGATGATGTTGGCGATGTCTCTGAAAAAGGTCCATCCGTTGTTAATGATTTGCATAAGGTTCATGTTTCCCTGCTGCAGCGTATCTTTAAAATTGATGATCGCGTGATTGACGGCGAAATCAAATATCGCACCAGAAAACTTGAGTAGTGCCCCGCCCATCGAGAGCATCGCGTTACTTGCCCAGCGAGATGCAGGACCAAGCATACAATCGACCATGCTGAACTTGTATAGCAAGTTACACCCTGAGCTCTGCAGAGCTTTTTCCGGGGGTGCGGCTGCGGGCGCGGGCGTTTGCGCATACGCAAGCTCGGCGCCACCGAACAACAAAATACATACCGTTGCCATCGCTATAATGACGTTTCGGAGAGAAATAGTTGTTGACGGCATACAATTTACGGTTGCGGGCACGCAGAGGAATCCCCTCCCCAACACGCGTTCCATTTATCCTTCACTTCCTGATTCGCAACTTCGCACCACCCGCCGTTTTCGGACCACGTGCTTGAAGTTGTGGTGAGCAGTGTTGCCATTTGTGTGCCGAGTACTGAAAGGTTGCCGGTCGCCGCGTCGCGAGCAGCGCTTGTATGCGGAGCAATTGCTGTGAGACTCGCGAGTGCAGTTGTCTGAGCAAGCGCGGTATTAGTAATACGAAGCCCAGCAATGAGGGCCTCGAGTCGAGTAATGATGGTATTCGAGTTATTGATAGCCGCGATCGTAACCGACGTGAGCGGCAAAATGCTGGACGTGATTACTTTTTGTGAAAAGCCTGTTGCTTTGGTGATAGTGAGTGTTCCGCCCGAGCGAGCCGTGCACGTGGAGCCCGAAACACTGTCCGGCTCACACACGGCAGTCACAATGTCGGTGTAACACTGCGCTTCTTTTGCGCGCAAGTGACCGTTTGTGGCTGTGAAGAGTGTTGCGGTGTCGGCTACAGCTTTGTTGTACTGTCGCTCTATGGCAAGCGCGCGCTCTATGGCGCCGATGACTGCACTTCCGGCAGAGTCCGTATACTCGCCTCCGGTTCGTTGCACCACCTGCCCCATGTACGAAGCAGCGCCGCCGAGGGCTTGTGTGATTGCGGCGAGTCCACCGACGGATCCTCCAGAGCCCTCGCTTAGTACTTGGTTGGTTACACCCAGATACATACCACTCAGCATTTCTCCGATATCGTCTGCCTGCTGCGCTTGCTCAAACGGCGAGAGTACCGAAGCGAGCGCTATTTGGTTTACCTGAGAACCCGGTGTATCGGTTATGCGGAATCCGTATTCATCATAATGTGCGACATCGTAGACTCCTTGACCGGCCAGATACCGCATGTAGTTTTTGTATACCTCGTACTGACTCTGCTGAGCGATCGCTTCAAACGAGGTATCGGTTGCCCACAGTACACTGCACCCCGGATCCGAACTTACAGCGTCATACCCATCCCAATAACTGCCGATTGGAGTTCCATTGTGAACGGCCGATAAGTTACCGCCGTTGTTTGCGTATTCACAAACGAAATTATTACGCGGATCACGCATATTAAAGAATCCACGTGCGATGCTGTTTTTTACTTTGCTTTCGATAGTGTCACTGAGTCCGGAGAGGTTTTGGTTGTCCAAGTTTCGTACGACGGTTTGGTAGTACACCTTTACCTCCTCGCGTCCGAGTTCGCGTGACGGAAAGCCCTCGCCACCGTTCCCCGTATTAAATTTCGTGATGGTGCGTTCGATCACAACGGCCATACCCGCTTTTCTTTGTGAAGTGGCAAGCACGCGTAATACGCATTCTTTCAGAACTAAAAGACCGGTATTTAATTCCACTGTGTAATCAGCAACCGGCACATACGGACCGCGCAGGGGCTCGGTAGAGCCCGCGCTCGCGGTCGTGACACCACTTTTATTGCAGCTCATGATTTCGCTTACCGTTGCCTGCGAAAATGCTACAACGGGGGTAAGCCCTGCACATATGAGAATCAATGCGGTCAATATTGATTTTTTCATATAGCTTTGCTTGCGTAGTAGGAGCGCATTCGTTCGTATGCGATGCGAATCCCCGCCTCTTTTTCTGTATAGGTGCGCAGGAGTGCAATGGATGCAAATGGATCATCAGCGTGACCGGCGAAACCATCGAGCACCGATGCAAAGGCGCGAAGCGAATTTAAAATATCACGATGATTTTCGAGCGCATCAGAGGGCACTGCAATAAGAGCCGCTCTCTCGGACGCAGCGCGGTATGCATTTGCGGCGTCACTCAATTGCACCAGATATTTTT
>JBKJSQ010000088.1:0-13749 GCA_046594495.1 Minisyncoccia bacterium
ATAATGTCTCGAACATTTTTTGACAAAGGTGTTATGCTCATATTGTTATATGGTTATAACTCCTTCTATCTTTTCTCAAATTCATAGTCTCTACGGGATTTCTAGTACTAATGTTAGTGCTAAAAACTTCCCTCGGGGTTGTCCATACGAAACCAGTAAAATTTCATAGTGTATGGAGTTTCACCGATATAGCTAGATTACAATTCTATGTCGCCATAGAAAAGAGACACCTTCGTCCTATATTTTATTAGCGGGACAGGATTATCTAATCCCATTCGCTACCCACGCTTTCGTGTTTCAGTGTCAGGAATGCGCCAGTCTGTTGCCTTCGCTTTTGGTGTTCCCCATGATATCAACGGATTTCACCCCTACTCCATGAGTTCCACAGACCCCTCGCACCCTCTAGTCATACCGTTTCTTTCGCGGTTTCCAGGTTAAGCCTGGAGATTTTACAAAAGACTAATATAACCACCTACACACCCTTTACGCCCAATGATTCCGGATAACGCTTGGGGCACTCGTATTACCGCTGCTGCTGGCCACCATATATTGTACTTGTTGTCAAGTATCTTATAAATGTTTTTGTGTGGACTATACCACCACCCAATTTCTGTAACGAAACGGGGGCTCGGCGTCTTATAGAAGATTTTTTAATTCTTCTATCTCACTGTGTTGAAAGTCTTTCGACTTTCTCAAGATCAGTCTCTGAGGGGTTATGGCTGTTATTTCTAACAGTTGGACTTCCCTGCGGATTATCAATAGAGAAGTCTGATTTTATCAGACCGCAGCTCTCTAAAGCCTTCCCGCATATGAGCCGAATTATTCAAAGAACCTTACGGTTCTAGGTCGCGCACGGTAAATACGAATTTTTAATGCTGCTAACATAATAGAGAATGTCTCTATTATAGATTGTTGGTGCTTAACCAACCTCTCACGAGTTTAGCAACCCCTTATTCATGAGGTACTATCAATAAACTTTCTCCCTCATAAAAGATCTTTACATCCCAGAGGGACTTCATCAATCACGCGGCGTCGCTCCGTCAGGCTTTCGCCCATTGCGGAAGATTCTCGACTGCAGCCACCCGTAGGTGTATGGGCCGTGTCTCAGTCCCATCGGTGAGGGTCAGCCTCTCAGCTCCCCTAAACGTCATAGCCTTGGTAGGCCTTTACCCTACCAACTAGCTGATGTTGCACAGGCCACTCAAAAAGCGGATTGCTCCTTTGCCCCAACTTTTAACGGAAGGGGATTATCGGGAATTACCTACCCTTTCGGATAGCTATGCCCGACTCTTCGGTGTGTACCTGCGTATTACTACCTCGTCTGCCGGTTACCTTGCGGTCCCCTTGACTTGCATGCCTTATCCATACCGCCAGCATTCACCCTGAGCTAGGATCAAACTCTAAGTAAAAGAAATTATTACATAGCACGCGCGTGGACGGATCCTTGAGCGCGCACCATGAAACTCTTACGAATTTGATTTAGTTCTTTTTTTAGGATGGACGAAACAAAAGAATGCACATTTATCTTTGCTCGAAGAGCAAAATTAAATCTGATTTTTTGTTTCCTGATCTACATCTGGATCGATGTAATCAGTACTGTTTCTATTCCTTATCACTACGAAACTCTCCTAGGGCTTCGTAGCGAGTTGTTTTTGTTTGCTTGCTTGTGTGTTGCATTGCTTATCGAATATCCGGCTTATTGGATATTCGATCTTACCAATGGGTGCCAAATACTTTACGAATAAAATATCTGACACAGATTGTTTTTTCACACCCCATTCCGCTACAGAATGAAGTGCAAAATGCTTTGTCTATTCAAATGTCAAAGTTCACACCAATGCTCCACCGGCTAATCCGGTTCAAAGGCCCAGTTTCCAGATGGACTTGGGCGGGCTTCTTTCGACAACCACGTCGTAAGAAATGCCTTCAGGAGCGAAGGTCGAGCCATTATAGGCGGTAAACTACGGGAGTCAACCCCATCGTCGAAATACCTTGTTTTAAGCCATACATACCCCAAATATGACCAATAGATGAGCATACCAAAGGTAGCGTGAAGCTACCCTGAATAGCCAAAAATAGAAGGGCGCATCCGGCCAAGATGCGCCCTTTGTGAGATTGAGAAAATTTTATGGTTTCCTCCAGCAGAATATGAGACCTCGTTTCGGCCCGTCGGTCATTTGCCGTAGCATTGACTCCCGAGGGTACTTCGAGAATCGAACATTCGTACCATCACAATTGTGCGCCAATTGCCACATCGGTCAATCATCGTGGGTGCGTATAAAAAGCCCCGGCATTCGCCGGGGCTTTGCGTTGTGCGAATCATCGCGTTCAAAAATCTGTTGCAAGACTTCCTCGCGGCATAAACTTGAAATCCCTATTCACGTCACGTTTACGGGGATGCGGCTTACTCGCTGCGCTGCGGTCCGCCTGCGTTGGGAACGGTTGCTCGGCAATTTGGCCTTGCTCAAATCCCTCGCGAACCTCACTTGTATTCTTACCTTGCCGCGGTTCGGATGACACCATGGTTGAGTACCTCCAAAGATCTGTGTCTAGTGAGTGTATTCCGATCCCGCCATCGGTCAAGAAAATCCCATGGGACTCGGACCGTCAATAAGTAGGTCCGGCCTGGCACCAGGTAGGTCCGGCCCGGCAAAGTATTGCCGAGGCATGAAAGCATTGCCGAGGCGTAGAAAAACGCCGATGTCGATGACATCGGCGTTGAGGTGTGCCCTAGCAGCGTTTGCTAGAGCGTGAAAAGTTGGCAGTTTCGGCCCTCCACGATCATGGGCACATGATACGTCTGCCATGGAGTCGGACTCGTATCTTTGCCGTAATAATTATGGCGGATCCATCCGAATTCCGCAGACTTCTTGTTGTACTCGCAGCTTTTTTTGACAGAAGTTATCCTTCCGTTGCTGTCTTGAGTGACTTCGAATCCCGCGTAAACTTTTTGCTCGCGATGCCGTCCATCGTCACAGAACATGCCGATCCAATTCACACCCGAAAGGCAGGCAAGCCTTCCAGTGGGTGAGCGAATCTCATCCCCGGTGGTTTCTTCTTTTCGCCGCACTTGCGCCATTGTTGTCTCCCTTAAAATGGCCGTCTTCTTTCCTTCGATACGCACGCTACGCAACAATACTCTTCAGAGACTACGCTCGCATAGAAGTCTGTCAAGAAAGTAATACACCTCTTTTTTTGACAGATACATTTCAGGGTGTATTCTCAATTCTAATGAACCGAACACAGATTTTCTTTGCATACTTTTTTAGCTACTGGAAACAGAGGGCTATGGCGTATGTAACGGTTCAGAAGTAACTACAACCGAAACAAAAACCAGAAGCCCTCGCCACAAGCGGGGGTTTTTAGTTGGCAGTCGTGCGTCGGGATACGGATCGAATTCGTTCGAAACGTATCCCGGGTCATCGATCCGGCATGTTCTTTGCATCACCATAGAGTTCAACTGCCAGCCTCAAGGAGACACTAATGGCAAAAGACGTTCTGATAGTGAGTACGGCAACCGAAGAATTATCCGAGCTGCTACGACCGCTCGTAACAAAAACACGCCCGCTGATTCGTGGACGTGTTGGTGGATACTTTGGCGAAGCCCGTGTTCGGGTGGAGCTTGCTCTTGGCGGATTATCACCGGCATTCGTCGTCGTTGGTCTCACACCCTGCAGCCAGATCCCTGGCTCGGACGGCTACGAGATCGAGCAACATGTGATCGCCTACGCAGTGGAGCACGATGTGCCCGTGGGCATCGTGTGCGACACACAGGGGCGCATTACCGCAGCTCATCTCAAAGGCCGCGTGCTCGACCTCGTGCGATTCGTCGTGACGAATCGACCGAACATCGGTTGCTCCCCTGCTGACATGTACCCAAACGCGAACACATTCATTTTTAGCGAAAATGCGGATGTGCTCGCCGATGAGATTGCTCGTGACATTGCACGCCTCCTCCACGTGGCACTTCCACGCAGTGAATCGCCTATCTCGCGTCATAAGCAGCTGGCTGCCTCGAATGCATCCGGTAGTACGAATCAGTACACCGATTGAACTCGCATGGTGATACAAAAACGCCGCCCCTCGGGACGGCGTTTTTTATTTGATATTTTGTTTTATTTTCGGCGCCATTTTTCCCACACTACCAAAAGCGGCGTTGCAAAGAAGATAGAGGAATATGTACCGGCAACCATACCCACAAGGAGCGGGAGCACAAAGTCTTTCGTAGAGTCAGGACCGAACACAAAGAGTGTTGCGAGCGAGATAATCACTGTGACAGATGTATTTATGGAACGAACGATGGTCTGATTCAATGAGCGGCCTGCTGTGATCGAAAAATCTTCTTTCCGGCCTTTCTCATGGTTGAGGCGCAAATTCTCGCGCGTACGGTCAAACACCACGATAGTATCATGTATAGAGAAGCCCAAGATTGTAAGGAGTGCCGTTACAAAGAGTGTATCCACTTGTGCACCCCACAGATACCCAAATACCGCGAATGCGCCCGTCGGAATGATCACATCGTGTAACAGTGTGACGATAGCGATTAAACCGTAGGTCCACGACGATACCGGTTCAGATACATGACGGAAGGCGAATGCAATGAAAAGCATGATACACAGCAATACCACCGCTATTGCAACGAGTGATTTATTGCGAAGTTCTGCGCCAATAGTCGGCCCGACTTCAGTTTGCTGGGAAATTACACCGCGGTACACATCGCCTCCCGAAAGGATTTCGGGCAAAGAGGAGCGCTGCAGTTCAGTGAGTGTTGCGGCGCGCAGCGCGTAATTACGCTCCCCTGTTGCACGAAGTGAATAGCCTTCAAACCCTGCGCCATCTAGCGCAGCCTGAATGAGCGCAGCATCAGGACGCTCATCCGGATACGCAACTTCTGCGAGCGTGCCACCGGTAAAGTCGGTACCAAGTTTCAAACCGAAAACCGCAATGGATACGACCGAAGCAAGCAGCAAGAACGCTGTTAGTGCGAAAAATAGATTTCTGTTGTGAACGACAAACATACCTTAGGCTTTGATGCCGCTACCGAATAAGAATCGTGCAATGCCCGACTTCGCGTTAATTCCGAGCGCAAAGAGAAGCGTTCGCGATACGGTAATTGCGGTGAGCATGGATACGATGACACCTACGCCAAATACGAGCGCGAACCCTTTGATGAGCGATGTGCCGAGCCAGAAGAGAATGACGGCGGTAATAATTGACGAGATGTTTGAGTCTCGGATAGAAAGCCATGCACGGGCGAAGCCTTCGCGGATTGCGTCTTCCGTATTTTTACCCGAACGCATCTCCTCTTTCATACGCTCGAAAATGAGTATATTTGCGTCAACCGCCATACCAATGGAGAGGATAAGTCCTGCGATACCGGCCGCGGTTATTGTGACCGGAACAAACATAAAGAGGGCGAGGTTCAAAACCAGATAGATTGCGAGTGCGAAGACCGCGATAATACCCGGCAGGCGATACCACAGCACCATAAAAAGTGCGACAAGCGCGAATCCCCACAGTGACGCGGTGATACCGCTGCGAACCGCTTCGCTACCAAGCGTGGCCGATACGGTCTGCGTTGAAATAAGTTCAATCGGCACCGGAAGAGCGCCGTAGTTCAGATTACGAGCAAGCTCTTTCGCACTCTCGGGCGAGAAGTTACCGGATATCACAGCGGTTCCACCTGGAATTTCCTCACGAATGACCGGTACTGAAATTGCAGAGCCATCAAGAAAAATCCCGAAGTAGCGGCCAACGTTTTCGCGCGTAAGCCGTGCAAATGTGTCTGAGCCTTCAGCGTTGAACGTAAGCACCACAACCGGAATCGTTGCCTGCCCGGTTCCGCCTTGAAACTGCAGCTGCGCTGATGCAAGATCCTTACCCGTGATTGTGGCTGGCTCAAAGTAATCGTTCGTTGTGGAGGCGCTCATGTCCATCGGTGGAGTATCTCCCCTGAGCATGCGAAATTCCAACACCGGAGTCTGGCCTATGAGGTCAATCGCTTTTTGAGTATCAGTAACTCCCGGAAGTTCCACAATGAGTCGCTCTTCCTTTTGCTCTGCAAGCGCGCTCGACGTTTGTGTCTGCACGATCGGCTCGGACACACCAAACAAATTGACGCGCCGCTCGATGGTGTCACGGAGCGCCTCCATAGAATCATCGCCATCTGCTTCAGTGAGCGCAGAGAGATCTGCGCGGTAGACGAGCTGTGTACCACCCGAAAGGTCGAGTCCGAGTTTAAATGTGCGCTCGCCGGTTGCGTGTTGGTTGTAGACATACCAACCCAAAAGCGCTCCCACGAGGAGAATGAGAATAGCTGTAACGCGTCGTCCGGCCATGGGGCTACAGTATACGCAGCTTAGTTCAAAAAGAAAGGCCACAAAACCGCCCTATTAAGCCATATAAAAGTGATGAACACGTGCCGTGCACGCAATCACTTGACATACCTGCATAAATATAGTATTATGTATACAGGTATCTATAACCCAAACTTGAAGGAGAGGTCACATGACCCACACCACCGAAGAAAAGACCTTGATCGCGAATCGAGTTTCCTCCATTCTCTTTATCGCGAGCATGGTGGCGAGCACGCTGATCGTCTATCTCGGCGGCAGGTTCCTCTACTCCATTCTGCCGACGGATCCGCTGGCACAAGGCTTATTCGTGCCGCTTGTCAGCATTGTTGCGTGGTCGGGACTGATGACTGGCTACGCGTACCTGTCGCTGAAACATCTCAGTCCGCGCTTCAAGCGATGGATCAACAATTGATCCTCATGTACCTTCTAAGCAAATTGCCACGGAACACCCGTGGCAATTTTGTTATGTTAGGAGCTGTTTTTTACCGCGGGAATACTTATAACAAACGATGTGCCTTCCCCTTTCTTAGACTCAATCCGAATCGTACCACCATGCGCATCCACAATCTTCTTTACGATAAAGAGTCCCAGTCCGGATCCGTCAGTAAACATTTTCACTGCCTCTGCATGTCTATAAAACTTTTCGAACAAACGCGTTGAATCAACAGCATTGATACCGATACCGGTATCGGTGACTCGTATCTCGATGCGATCATCAACTTGGGCAGCAGAAAGTTTTACCGATCCGGTTTCGGTGTACTTGATCGCATTATCAATTAGGTTTTGTATGGCAATAGCGAATTTGTCAGCATCGACGCGTGACGTGAGCACTTTTCTCGGTATCGACGACTCAAGTTCTATATTGCGCGCGTGTGCCGCTCCCTCAAACAATTCAATACTTTCTTTGAGAATTGGACGGATATCTTGCGACGAAAGTGAAAATTTGAATTCCCCTCCCGTCAGACGTGCTGCACGAAGCATTTCGTTTACTCGTTCAACTACGTCGAGCGTCCGTTCACTCGCGCGCTTCAACAGTTCCCGATGCTCCTTGGTAAGTTCAGTCGCGGATTCCAAAACATTGAAGGTCCACCGAATTCCGGCAAGTGGGGTGCGGAGTTGATGCGCCGCTATCGATATAAACTCTGCCTTTGATTGATCAATAGCGCGCTCGCGCTCAACTCGCTCGATCTGCAATCTCGTATCAAGCTCTTTCGTAAAGCTTCGAATAAGAAGCACGCCGAGCACGATGAGTGCGGCCAAGAGCGAAATGTCGGCGATGGAATCGGAGAATGACGGATTCAGAAGGATACGGAAGAAAAGGAACGTCCAAATCGCAAACACAAAAACATTAGCCGCTGCAACGCGAATATTGAATAAATTATGCGAACTCATCGCGTAAAACGCGCTGACTGCTAGGAGCGGCATTGCGAGCGCACGCACTCCGGTGAGAGGCGGCCAAAAAACGCCATACCATGCAGCGAATCCGGCAACACCGGCACTCGCACCGACTACCATTGCTATGAATAAAATGAGGTGTCCCCTGCGAGACGGGCCGATCTCGAGCGCTATGCGTCGACGCATGATGAAATATATTGCCAAGATGCACAGACAGTAGTACAAAACAAATACATCAAAAAACGGACCGATCATTGGCGCAGCGGCACCCGGAAGAAACACTCCTGCCATAAGCGTCGTCCCTAGAAACGCGTCTGAAAGCGTGAAGAGAGAGAGTGCGGCCGCACTCAGTATGCATACAGCTTGCAGAATCCGCTCAGCATGTGTAAGAGGCTCCCGTTCGCTCTTGTACACAAGCGCAAACCGAACAAATAGTGCTGCAAGCACGATATTGCCGAGCATCGAGAGCATCCGAAGTTGCCGCGCGAATTCCATATTCATGTCTTCTGCGACAACCGCTGACGCAAACCCGCACCATGCCCAAAAAGCTGCAGCGGTCATCGCATGACCAAATGAACGTGCGACGCGCTCGTGATATGCATTTACATACAGAAATATCGCCGAGAGTGTTGCTATAAATGCAGCGAGTCCAACGCCCAGTGTTTGGACGCTTATTGTTCCTTCCACCATCAGCTCATTATAGCCGCCACGACATCACTTGTAGGACGTACCGAGAAGCACCTGTGGTTAGTCTTGCTTCGCAAGATCGAGAAGATTTTGAAAAATCAAAGCTACCGCAATCGGACCAACGCCACCCGGAACAGGCGTAAACACACGAGCTATATCTTTACACGACGGATGTACGTCACCCTGAATGACTCCTCTGGTTTCGGAAGTGCCGGCGTCGATAAGGACAACACCTTCTTTGAGGTGTTGTGGCAGTATGAAATGCGGTTTGCCTGCGCCTGAAACCACAATATCAGCGGTCTTGAGATCTTTGGTGGAACCATCAGTCAGCGTAAGCATAGAAACGTCTGCTCCGAGTTCACGCAGGAGCGCCGCACTCGGCAGCCCGACGAGTCGCCCCGCTCCGACGACAACCGCGCGCATACCACTCACGTGCACGTGAGAACGCTGCAGGATTTCCTGCACCGCAAGGGCAACCGGTGCGCGCACCAGTCGCTCATTATTTCTCGTAAACGGATTTATTCCGTCGATATCTTTTTCCATAGGAACTTCAGATAGCACAGCATTTATATCAACCCCCGCGGGAAGTGGAAGCTGTACAATGATTCCATCGACTGAAGCATCATATTTAAATGAGCGGACCGCATCCATTGCTGCAGCAGTGGTCGGCTCGTCCATATCTTTGCGAATCATTGCAATCCCTACATCTCGTGCAATTTTTGATTTAATGCCTACAAACGATTCGATGACCACATCTCCGGGAAAGACAACGATGCCGAGCGTAATGGGTTTCGCAATCAAACGGCGACGTGATTTTACACCGGCGAGAATTTCGTCGGCTATTGCGCGTCCATCAATGATCATGCGAGTCCTGCCTCCTTTTTTAACTCTGCGATACCCGCTTCGAGTGTCATTTCCGGAATCCATCCGAGTAGTGTTCTCGCTTTAGAATTATCGGCCACCGAGTCATGTGATTCGATACGCGCAGGGCCATACGTGATCGGTGCTCCGAACATTTCGGCAAGCGCCTGAATTGTTGTTTGCTTTCCGGCACCCACATTTATGACCTCCCCCGAGCCCACCTGCGCACTCTCTGCGGCGAGGATATTTGCGCGCGCAACATCGCGCACGTGCGTGAAATCTCGCGTAATAGTGCCGTCGCCGTAGATAACAATCGATTCTTTATCAAGTGTTGCTTTCAAAAATCGTCCTATCGCGAGCGCATACGGCCCGTTCGGGTCCAGTCCGGGACCATATACGTTAAAGTAGCGCAGGCTCACCGTTTCTATACCGTAGATTCCCGGCCACATCTTCGTAAACAATTCACCGACGTATTTTTGCAATCCGTACGGATGCACCGGATTTGCAGGCATGCTCTCTACGAGCGGCATGGTTGACTGGTCGCCATACGAGGAACCGGAGGAAGAATAAACTACGCGCCGAACTTTGGCTTGGGCGGCTGCAGTAAGCACCGAGACCGTTCCTGTAATGTTTTCGTCGGTAGTCTCTACCGGATGCTCAATAGAATACGGTACACGCGGCACAGCAGCTGTGTGGAAAACCACATCTGCCCCCTCAAATATTTTTTGGGTTGCGACCGTTTCGCGAATATCTTGTGTATGACGGATTGCCTCTGGGGCGATCATTGAGTCACGAAACGAGTAGTTGCGATCTACTACATGAGTTTCGTACCCTTTTTCAATCAAAAGTCGTGCGATTGTATGCCCGATAAATCCCGCTCCGCCCGTTACCACAGCTTTTTTCATACTCTGCATTCTACTTGAATTTCACATCCAAGCGAGTCCAGTCGTCACGAACCGCGGGCAGTGAGCACAATACGAATTGTCTGCAAAATAATAAATATATCGAGCATCAGTGACCGACGCTTGAGGTAGAACAGATCGTACGAAAGCTTTTCTTTTGTGGCGAGTATATCAGCGCCATGATGCGGATGCCGGTCATGGCGCAACTGAGCCCACCCCATAAGCCCCGGCGTCACAAGGTAGCGCGCATTGTAATACGGGATTCGTGCACTGTACTGCGATGCAAGCGCCGGTAATTCAGGACGCGGACCGACGAGTGACAAGTCGCCGATGATCACATTCCAAAGCTGCGGTATTTCATCCACACGGAGTACGCGCAACCATTTGCCAACACGAGTGATTTCAAGTTTCGTTTTACCGCCTTCTCCGTACACACCCGAATCGTTTCCGCTCATAGAGCGAAATTTTACAATTTTTACCGGTTTTTGAAATCGTCCCACGCGCTCTTGTGTAATAAATACCTCGCCGCCGTCGTCGAGCTTGATCGCAAGCGCAACAAACGGAAGCGCTATGAGGGACACTGCCCCAATGAGGGATGCTCCGATCACATCGATCACACGCTTAAGCGTATCGTACACACGAGAGCTCGCGGCACTTCGAAGTACCCATTCGTATTTCACGAGCGTCAGCGGTACTCTGTCGAACATCTCTTCGTAGAGTTCTGCCGCATCGATGAGCGCGAATTTATGTTTGTGGAATGCGGCGTCATAAATAATTGGGAGCGCAGCAGAAACCGCACTGTCTGAAAGATCTACCACAAGAAATGTGACGTCGTCTTCTGCTGCTACGCGTACCGTGCGTTGAATTATTTCGTGTGTCGGCGTGGTCGACGTGTCGACCATGTAGTCGAATTTGAACGCGGCATGTTTATCGCGCTTTACCTCTTCTGCGAGGGCGTGCGCGTCTTGCCCGGACGCAATCAGCACCCCGCGCAGTTGCTTCGAGCGAGGCATATGCGTGAACATAAGAACGCGCCAGATAAAAATAAGCACGAACGAAACTACAAGATACAGCAAGAGGATCGTTTTCGGCGCCAGACCGAAGACCGGAAGCATTGAGAAAAAGATGGCCGCTATGATCAGGTTGATCATTTGCGTGTAGAGAATGGTCGTTGATAACTTGCTGCGAAAAAGCCGCGTATGACGGCCATAGAGCCCCGCCACGAAGAAGACCACAATCCATGCAGCAAAGAGGAACGTGAACGGAATGAGGTGCAGCATAAAGAGCTCACGCGACGGTACCTCGAGGTAGCGCAGTGCGAGTGTTAGCCACAGCGAAATGGTGAAAACGAGCGTGTCGCCGAGAAGCAACAGGATATACTCCCTCTTCGGTATAAGTGTCATACTCGCACACTAAATGACCTGTAACTTTTGTCGAGGCGCCACAGCCGATCGTTGCGGATGCGCGCCTGCACAAAAAATTCTGCTTGGGATTGATTTTTCTCCATAGAGACAATAGGTCAATTAGTGTGCGGGCATAGCCTCGGTTGGCGTATCATGGCATTCTGAATGGGATGAATCAAGAAACTCCACAGTCAGCTAAATTGGAGCGAAAAAAGGTCCTGTACCTGATCACAAAGGCAACATTCGGCGGGGCGCAGCGGTATGTGTACGACTTGGCTTCAAATCTCCCGCATAACGAGTACGAGGCAGGCGTTGCATACGGCGTTCGCGGCAGACTTGTCGACATGATAGAGACGAAAGGAATTCCCGTTATGGAAATTCCTTCACTCAACCGCAATATTTCACTCGTGAGCGATATTAAAAGCTATTTCGAGATTCGCGATGCCATCCGCGCGGCCACTCCGGACATTTTACATGTGAATAGTTCCAAAGCCGCGGCACTCGGCGCGCTCGCTGGTCGCCTCAACGGTGTAAAAACGATTGTGTTCACCGCACATGGGTGGCCCTTCAAGGAAAGCCGAGATATTTTTTCTCAGACACTGCTCTATCTCGTTAGCTGGCTTACGGGGCTGCTTTCTACGCATGTAATCGTTGTATCGCGGACGGACGAACAGATTGGTATGCGGATGCCATGGGTCCGCAAGAAAATCGTGCACATTCCGCTCGGCCGCGACATCCTGAATTTGGCAGCACCACAAGAAGGATTCAAAGAAATGTTTGGCAATCTGCCCACACCGCCCATCTCACAAAAAACCGTGCGTATTGTATCTATCGCTGAACTCACAAAAAATAAGGGGTTGCGCTACGGTGTGGAAGCTATCGCAGAACTCACACAGCGCGGTCTTGATTGTGTGTATGTAATTGCGAGCGATGGCGAAGAACATGATCGGATTGCCACACTCGCCCGTGAGCTCGGGGTATCGGACCGTGTATTTTTGTCAGGTTTTATTCCAGACGCGGCTCGCTATCTCTCAGGATTTGATGTGTATCTGCTCCCCTCGATCAAAGAAGGTATGCCATATGTGCTCATCGAAGCATCGCTCGCTGGGCTTCAAATCGTTGCAACGGATGTCATTGATCAAGAGTTTGCCGATGCATTAGGGCGAACGACGCTCGTGCCGTCTCGAAATTCGCTCGCACTCGCGGATGCAATCGAGGGCGTTGCGTCTCTTACACGCAACTCAGTGGCGACCGAGAACCGCTTCCCACTGCCCGACATGATCTCGAAAACGCTCGAGCTCTATGAACATTAATGCGTCTCGAGGAAAAATGCACCGCTGCGATGCGCGGAGAATGTGCATTCCGAGTCGTACACAAGTACGGTGAGGAATGCACTGAGGCTCCGCAAAGAAGCAGTGGTGCGTTTTAACCGAGACGCACTACATAGCGCCCACAAGCTCCGTCTCATCTCGCGCTTGAATCGATGGTCGCGCGTATTTTCGAAGCCCCATCAATACTCCGAGCGTGAGGTATTCGGTTAGCAGGTGCGAACCGCCATAGCTCATGAACGGGAGTGTGGTGCCGGTGATCGGAAGCAGCGCCATGTTCATGCCCGCATGCACAACAAATTGAGAGAGGAAGTAAATGGCAATACCGGCAGCTAGCAGTGAATCAAAATTATTTGCACCATGTACCGCGACCGCCAGAATTCGCAAAATCAGCACCCCAAAGAGGCCTAAGAGAATTAGGACCCCGATGAATCCCCACTCTTCTGCATATGCGGCAAAAATAAAGTCGGTTTCGTACTCCGGAAGAAATTGCAGTTTTGATTGTGTGCCATACCCGATTCCCTTTCCGGTGAGCTCTCCTGAGCCAACTGCTACAGTCGATTGATACGCGTTGTAGCCGGTGTTTTGGATGTCGGCGAGCGGGTGGAGAAAGGTCATAATTCGCGCCTTCTGGTACGGCTGCAAACCAAATGACCACAGGCCCGCAAACACTATGACTCCGGATATAAGCAGGACAGCGAGGTGCTTCCATGAAATACCTGCAACCAACACCATGCCGAACCAGATCGAGAAAATGATAATGGCTGAGCCGAAGTCAGGTTGAAAAAACACAAGCACGCACAGCGTAAGTGCATAT
>JBKJSQ010000007.1:0-10975 GCA_046594495.1 Minisyncoccia bacterium
CATGGTTTCGGGAGAGCCAATGCCGGTCGAAAAGAACAGTGGAGACAAGGTGGTCGCGGGAACCATAAATACCACTGGCTCGTTCACGTTTAAAGCAACGAAAGTAGGTTCAGAAACTTTGCTTTCAAATATCATCAAAATGGTCCAGGAAGCTCAGGGTAGTCGCGCTCCGATTCAAGCACTTGCAGACAAAGTCTCAAGTGTTTTTGTGCCGGTTGTTCTCGTGCTTGCAGTCCTAACTCTTGGTTCATGGCTTGTATTTGGCACTTCGTATCTTGGTTTCGCGCAGGCGCTTTCATATGGACTCGTGTCGTTCGTCAGCATCCTTGTTATCGCATGCCCCTGCGCTCTCGGTTTGGCGACCCCAATGGCAATCATTGTAGGCGTTGGAAAAGGCGCAAAAGAAGGCATTCTCATCAAAGACGCGGCGACACTTGAAAAGTTACACAAAGTGAACGTACTGGTGGTAGATAAAACAGGAACAATTACTCGCGGCAAGCCCGAATTGACCTCGTTCCATAATGAATCCGACAAAAGCGATGCAGAGATCATGAGTATCGTAGCATCGCTCGAAAATAATTCGGAGCATCCGATTGCACACGCAATCGTATCGTATGCAAAGACAAAAGGCCTTTCGATGCAAGGCGTAGCAGGCTTCGAGATTGTGAAAGGAAAAGGCCTCAAAGGAGTAATTGACGGTGTAGAGTATTTCGCCGGCAATCATGCGCTGATTACAGATCTGCGCCTTTCTTTTGATGCGACCACACTGGAGAAAGAGACAAAGGAAGGAAAGACGCCTGTACTTCTGGCGACGAGTGAGAAAATTCTCGCAACGATTTTGGTGGCAGACTCCATAAAGTCGGAGGCAAAGGAAGCGGTACAGAATCTCCACGCGCTCGGTATCAAGACCGTAATGCTGACCGGAGATAATAAAAATACGGCAGCCTTTATCGCGCAACAAGTCGGTATAGACGAAGTTCTTGCGGACGTGCTACCAGAAGACAAGCTCAATACAATCAAAGAGTTTCAAGCGAAGGGCATGATTGTTGCAATGGCGGGCGATGGCGTGAATGATGCCCCCGCGCTCGCGCAAGCAGATGTGGGAATTGCGATGGCAACAGGAACCGATGTGGCAATCGAATCGGCAGGTATAACATTGTTGGGAGGAGATATCTCGAAGCTCGTCAAAGCAATCAAGCTTTCGAAGATGACGATGCGCGGCATCAGGCAGAATCTCTTCTTCGCGTTCATATATAACATTGTTGGCATTCCGCTTGCCGGAGGATTGTTTTTCCCAATATTCGGGTGGCTGCTTTCGCCGGTTTTTGCCGGTATCGCGATGGCGCTATCGAGCCTTTCCGTAGTTACCAACTCACTCCGTATCAAAGCTAAAAGTTTATAGTATGGCCTCTCAAACACACACATTTCACATAAAAGGAATGCATTGCAATGCATGTACAATCTTAACCGAATCTGAGGCCACAGAGCTTCCGTACGTAACCAGCGCTCAATCAAATCTCAGTAACAACACGATACAGGTGTCAGGGGAGTTCGCGGGACGAACTCGCGAAGCCATTGCCGCAGAGCTCAGCACTGTCCTATCGAAGCATGGGTACTCGATATCTGCGCAACAGGAGATTCTAAAGGTCCAGTGGAGCGATTTCGTCTATGCGATTCCGATTGCCGGTGCGTTTATTGCGCTATTCATCATCTTGCAAAAGTTTGGCATCGTGAATCTCTTAACAGCATCGAATGTGACGTACGGAACGGCGTTTGTCATTGGTCTTATTGCATCTGTTTCGACGTGTATGGCGGTTGTTGGCGGGCTCGTGCTTTCCATGTCTGCAAGCTACGCAAAGGAGGGGGACAGGGTTCGCCCACAGATGCTCTTTCACGCCGCGCGACTCGTCTCATTCTTTGTGCTCGGAGGCTTGATCGGCCTCCTTGGCTCGGCGTTCCAACTCGGTGCTACCGGGACCTTTATTCTAAGCTTTATCGTGGGTGTCGTGCTTTTGATTTTGGGCATCAATTTGCTCGATGTATTTCCGTGGGCTCAGAAGTTGCAGCCGACCATGCCGAAGCTCATCGGTAGCCGGGTACTATCCTTAAAAAAAGTAAATCATACCCTCACACCCGTTCTGCTTGGTGCTGCTACGTTCATCTTGCCCTGTGGATTTACACAATCAATGCAAATTTATGCGCTCTCGACAGGCAGTTTCTGGACTGGGGCGTTCACGATGACTGCATTCGCGCTCGGTACACTGCCAGTCCTTGCGCTGTTGAGCTTCAGCTCTCTTGGAATACAGAACAAGACGCAATCTGGGCTTTTCTTCAAAAGTGCAGGGCTTGTGGTGATATTTTTCGGCGTATTTAACGTTATCAACAGTTTAGTCGCGGCGGGTATAATCAGCCCGATATTTAACTTCTAATATGAAATCATCCACACTGCCTACCATCGTTGCAATTCTGATCGCAGGAGTCGTAATCGCCGGAGCGTTCATTGTTACAACAAGAAGCTCGGAGGTCGCATCGGTGGAAAATGTATCGATTGAAAATGGCAAACAACTCATCGAAATAACCGCAAAAGGACAATACTCACCGAAACTCACCGAAGCAAAAGCTCGGATACCAACAGTATTGCGTGTAGAAACAAAGGGTACATTTGACTGCACCTCGCAGCTTACGGTTCCTAGTGTTGGATTCCGCCAAGCATTACCACCCAGCGGGACGACAGACATCGAACTCGTGGCACAAGAGCCGGGAGCAGTTGTTCGAGGTATCTGCGCAATGGGCATGTACAACTTTGAGGTCAAGTTTAATTAATAGGTTGTAAAAATTATATGGAATCAAAAAATAATGCATTGATCGTAGGAATCGTGGCACTTCTTATCGGGCTCGGTGGAGGGTATCTGATTGCTGCTGACGGTGCCGCAAAGCCACAAGCCGCAGGACACGGATCATCTAACCTCATGATGGCAAATTTAGAAGGCAAGACAGGAGCGGCATTCGAAAGTGCATTCATCAACGAGATGATTGTTCACCACCAGAGCGCGGTGGACATGGCAGCGCTCATTCCTGATCGTACAAATCGCCCAGAGCTCATACGACTCGGAAAAGATATTATTTCTGCGCAAACATCGGAGATTCAAATGATGCAGCAGTGGAACAATCAGTGGTTCGGGCAGTCCGTTACCTCGAATGATAATGCCGAACCGGACAGTGTGATTCACAGGATCGAATAGTTGGCATGCATAAAGGAGTTGGCATTGCGGTTTTGGGTGTTTTAATCACCTCCATATTAGCTGCTGCTTTTTTCTTTGACGACCGAGCTGACAGGAGTCTAGACACTGCGCATGACCCTTTTATCGTCTCGCCACAAGAAGCGGTCGATGTCGTTGTGATCGATTCCGTAATCATGCCGAGGGACGGCTACGCGGTGATACGTGGAGTTGAGAACAATCGACTGAGTCAGATAATTGAGATCAGTGATCATCTTACAGTTGGGCCACATTCAAATCTCACGATTGACTTAGGGGATTTTTATTCAGGCGGACAAGAGTTAATCGCGATGATCTATGCGGACAACGGAGATGGTGTTTTCAACGACTTGGATAAACCTGCGCAGGACCCCGCGGGTACAATAATCGCACGATATGTGAAAACTGGCTTTCCTGTGCCACAGGATATTCTAAAAATGAATACCGATTCAGGGGGCCATACCATGGGCAACATCCCTCTGATTCAAGTGCGCTATACGGATACAGGGTTTGAGCCTGCAACACTCGAGGTCTCAGTTGGCACCATGGTTGAGTTTGTGAACAAAAGCACTAAGTCCATGTGGGTAGCGTCAAATGAACATCCTGCGCACTCCATTTTGCCTACCTTCGACGAGTTCGAGACTGTCGATTTTGGCGGAACATATTCGTATGTTTTCGATAAAAAAGGTACATGGGCGTATCACGATCACATACATCCCGCGGCAGAAGGCGTCGTAGTGGTGATCTAAGGCCTGTTGGCAACCCACTTCGCAATTCTTCGAGCGCAAGTAGGAGTGTTGGCTGGTAGGCGACTCGAGGGTATTCAAGGACTGTAGACAGCCAAGAGCGGTCCGAAAGGAAACCGACCTATATCCACAGATATGGCGGCATGCTCGAGAAGTACATACAACATCCTTAAAACTCCGACCCGGTGTCACTTTTGTGCTTTTGTTTCAAGGTCTTGTTGAATTCCTTGTGTCTGCGCTTCAAATTTTTCTTGTGCTCCACATACGACGAGTGATCTGTTTTTAACACGTGGAGATGCTGTTCGCGCTGCAGTTTCAAATAACTGCGAAACTGTTTTGCATCAATTTTACCAGACGCAACCGCAGATTGAATGGCGCAGCCCTCGCTTTTGTCGTGGTCGCAATCGGGGAACGTACACTGCAAAGCGAGTGCCTCAATGTGAGCGAACACATTCGCTAGCTCATGTGCATCTGCAATAGTACCGAGCTCACGCATACCGGGCGTATCGATGAGATACCCGCCGAGCGGCAGTTCGAATAATTCTTTGCTCGTCGTGGTGTGTTTGCCTCGGCCATCTGATTCCCGGACAGATCCGGTCGACTGCGTCTCATCACCTAAAAGCCAGTTGGTTATCGTGGATTTTCCCGCACCAGAAGAGCCGAGAAGCACGGCGGTTGTCTCGGGGCCTATGTGTTCGCGAAATACCTGCATGCCATTACCCGTTCGTGCACTCACGAGGTGTATTGGAACGTCGCCCGCAACAGCAGCTGCTGCCGAGCGTTGTATCGATGCGTCTTCCACAACATCGGACTTATTCAAAATGACAACAGGCGAGATATTACTTTTTTGAGCGAGCAGGAGATAGCGTTCGAGGCGGCGCGGATTAAAGTCGCCGTCGAGTCCCATAACGATAAAAATAACGTCTATGTTTGTAACAATAATCTGCTGTTTTACAACAGCGGAATTTTGACGCCTTCGTTCTGTAGCGTCGCGCACGATGATGGTCTTTCGTGGAAGAATTGTTTCAATAACGGCAATACCCGGCGATGTTTCGACGCATTCAACATAATCACCAACCTTAGGAAAGGTGCCGTCGGAATGAAATGCCCCTCGGACCGTCGCGGTATATTCCACGCCATCCGCTCGTATGGTGAAGTTGGTGCGGTGCTCAGCAATTACACGAGCTACAATCTTCGGTTTGCTTCGTTCGACAGATGACATGTGTAGGAGCATATCAAATCTTCAATATTGATATTGCAAACACCTTCCAAAAAGAAACGGCGCCATCAGCGCCGCATTGCAGGTGCGAGTCAATTGTAGGCTCGGAGTACGACTTGCGGTGATAAACTGACCGCACATGAAGCCCGCAACGTTCGTAGGGATTCTCGCGCTCATATGTGGGGGCATTGCTATGTACGTGCTGTCACTTGGTGTGAGCATGCCGGTCTTTCAGCCCATGGGCCCTATCGCGCTCGCGCAAATGCGCGTAATTATCGTTACGTTCGCACTCTCATCGCTCGTTGTGGTGCCGGTTTTCTTTCTACTTTTTTTCTTTGCATGGAAGTATCGTGCAAAATCTCCCGACGCTCCCGGACATCATCACCCGACGTGGGATCACGACAACGCGTGGGCTGAGTTTTTGTGGTGGCTTGTTCCGTCGGCGATCATCGCGATGCTCGCGATCGTTGCGTGGCAGTCATCACACGCGCTTGATCCCTACAAGCCGATACAATCTAATGTGCCCACGATGACTGTGCAGGTTGTGGCGCTGAATTGGAAATGGCTCTTTATCTATCCGGAACATGGCATAGCGACCGTGAACGAACTTACAATCCCCGAAGGTACGCCAGTGCACTTTTTGCTCACGGCGGACGCACCGATGAACTCATTTTGGGTACCAAGCCTTGGTGGCATGATCATGGTGATGTCCGGCATGCAAACGCAGATTCATTTAGCTGCAGACCGCACCGGCGTATTCGAAGGATTTTCCGGTAATTTGAGCGGCCGGGGTTTTTCGGGTATGAGCTTTAAAGTGCGCTCGGTTTCTGAATCAGATTTCCGTGCGTGGGTGGCAGAAGCACAGTTATCGGATACGGCGCTTGATCATGCGCAATACAAAACGCTTCGCATGAATAGCGAAAACGACCCTGTACGGTACTATGCGCCCGTTGCAGACAGTCTCTTTTCCTCGATACAGAAACGATTTATGCCGCATCCGTCCGCTACCATGAATCATTCTCTATGACGCTCCAGTCGTTTTTTCTCGGCTCTCTCTCGCTCTCTGTGTTCCCGCACGATGTGATTGCAATCGGTGGCGTGGTTTTCATGTTGCTCTCTTTGCTTACGGTAGTTTCGCTCATCTCGTACTACCGGTTGTGGGGGTACTTGTGGCGAGAATGGTTCACATCGCTCGACGCAAAGAAAATCGGCGTGATGTACATCATCGTTTCAGTCGTTATGGCGATTCGAGGTCTCACCGATGCGCTCCTCATGCGCGCACAACAAGCGCTCTCGGTCGGGCAATCAACCGGTATACTCGATTCAGAGCACTTTCAGCAAATATTCTCCGCCCACGGGTCCATCATGATTTTCTTTGTGGCGATGGGCATCATGTTTGGCATTATCAACCTGATAGTGCCGCTGCAGATCGGTGCGCGTGATGTTGCGTTTCCATTCTTGAATTCTGTCAGCTTCTGGCTCTTTGCAGCAGGTGCGGTACTCATTAACGCGTCGCTCGTGTTGGGCGATTTCTCGACTGCCGGATGGCTTGCGTACCCGCCGCTCTCCGGAATTGAGTTCTCACCCACGAGCGGTGTCGATTACTGGATATGGAGTCTGCAGATAAGTGGCTTGGGCAGTTTGCTCTCCGGAATTAACTTCCTCACTACGATCGTGCGTATGCGCGCAAAAGGGATGAGTTACATGCGCATGCCGATGTTTACATGGACCGTGCTTGGTGCAATGACGCTCGTTGTGCTCGCATTCCCGATACTCACCGTCACGCTCGCACTCCTATCGCTCGATCGCACGCTCGGCATGCACTTCTTCACTGCGGATGGTGGCGGGAACATGATGATGTACGTCAATCTCATTTGGGCATGGGGGCATCCCGAGGTATACATTTTGATTTTACCCGCATTCGGCATCTTCTCCGAAATCGTGCCGGTGTTTTCCGGCAAGAAGCTCGCCGGATACCGCTCAATGGTGTTTTCTGTTATTGCTATCGTGTTCCTGTCGTTTACCGTGTGGCTGCACCACTTTTTCACCATGGGCGCCGGAGCAAAAGTAAACGCGTTTTTTGGCATCATGACCGCGGTGATTGCAATACCCACCGGTGTAAAAATATTCAACTGGATTTTCACCATGTACCGCGGTCGCATACGATTCACTACACCAATGCAGTGGTTCATGGGATTCGCCGTGCTCTTTACGCTCGGCGGCGTGACCGGTGTGGTGCTCTCTGAGCCACCGGCTGATTATCAGTTGCATAACAGTTTGTTTCTCGTCGCACACTTTCACAATATGATCGTCAGCGGCGTACTCTTCGGGTACTGGGCGGGCATTACATACTGGTTCCCTAAATTCTTCGGATTCCGCCTCAACGAAACAATCGGCTCGTGGGCGGTGTGGTCATGGATTGTGGGATTCATACTTGCATTCATGCCACTCTACATCCTCGGATTCATGGGTGCCACGCGCAGACTCGACAACTACAGTGCGGATTTGGGCTGGCAGGGGCTCTTTATCGTGGCAGGAGTCGGTGCGCTCATCATTGCAATCGGATTTGTTATTCAGGTGGTTCAGTTCATCGTAAGTATCCGCGACCGTAAAAAAACGAGCCTTGGCAACAGCGATCCGTGGGACGGACGAACGCTCGAGTGGACAACTGTATCGCCAGCACCGTTTTACAACTTCGCGACACTTCCGGTCGTGCACGCACGTGATCAATATTGGGTCACGAAAGAAGGGGGAGTGCTTCCGGAAAAGACGTACGAGGATATTCTTCTCCCGCGAAATTCGGCATACGGTATATACATTGCGGGATTCACATTCCTATTCGGATTCGGCATTGTCTGGCACATACCGTTTCTCATCGGAGTCGGTGTAATCGGTGCGATTGTGTGTTTCTTCAAACGGGCTTTTATGGAGGAGCACGAAACTGAATATGTGTTAACTGCAGCTGAGGTTCGCAGACTTGAATCTATATGAACCATGTAACGCACACAGAGACGCAGGTGCAGCACCACCACCATATTCCAGAGCAGGAACACGAGCACGAACACGAACACGAACGTGCCGCGGATACCAAAACCATATTTGGGTTTTGGGTGTATCTGATGACAGATTTTGTGCTCTTCGCCACGCTCTTTGCAGTGTTTCTCGTGTTGCGGGCGAACGAGACAGCTTCGGGCGTGGGCGCGCACCTCTTCGACATGCGCCTCGTGCTCGCAGAAACGCTCATCTTGCTTGCGAGTTCCCTGACATGCGGACTATTCCTGCTCGCTGCTCGCGCAGGGCATGTGCGACTGGTGCTGGCGTGGATGTCGGTAACTGCGCTACTCGGGGCGATATTCGTTGGAATTGAGTTGATGGAATTTAAAACGCTGATTGCCGAAGGGTACGGCCCCGATTCGAGCGGATTTATGTCGGCGTTCTTTACACTTGTGGGGACGCATGGATTGCACGTGAGTGCAGGATTGTTGTGGATGCTCGTGCTTGGGTGGAAGCTTGTGCAAAACGGGCTGACACGCGCCCACATGCGCAAGCTCATGTTGCTCGGCATGTTCTGGCACTTCCTCGACGTTATTTGGATATTCATCTTTACCATCGTGTATCTTATGCATATCGTATGAGCACAAAACAGTATTTTGAAAGTATCGGGGCATGGCCGCATAACTCCGTGCACATGGGGCGCACCTACGTGCTCGGCTTTCTTGTCTCGCTTGCACTCACACTCGGGGCGTACATGGTTGCAGTGCACGGGCTTCTCTCACGAGAGCTCATTATTCCGGTGATTCTCATCTGTGCGGCTTTGCAGTTTCTCGTGCAGGTGCTGAATTTCTTGCACGTGAACGGTGAGACATCATCACGCGAGCGGCTTGTGGTCCTTGGGTGTGCAGCCATCATCATGCTGGTCTTGGTAATTGGCTCGATGTGGATCATGACCAATCTTAATGGTCGTTTGATGCCTGAGCCCGAGCAAGTGGAGCGTTACATGACACGACAAACGGGTATTTAGTATGGTGCGAGCATATTACCGCCTCGCAAAACCAGGCATTGTGTATGGAAATCTCTACACGCTCATCGCGGGATATTTGTTTGGTTCACACCTGAGCATCGATTGGTGGATTCTTGCGGCTTCGATGCTTGGTATCTCGCTTGTTATCGCAGGCGCTTGTGTTTTTAATAATGTGCTTGAGAGAGATCTCGATGCAAAGATGGAGCGCACCCGCGAACGTGCAACGGTCACGGGAGTGATCTCGGTCCCGCACGCGCTCGCGTACGGCGGATTGCTATCGCTGTTTGGGTTCGCGACACTCTTTCTCTATGTAAACACGCTCTCCGGAATTGTCGCTCTCGTCGGCTTTATCGTCTACGTTTTCATGTACGGATATGCCAAGCGTGTAACACGAACGCACACATTGATCGGAAGCATTGCAGGTGCAGTCTCAATTACTGCGGGCTATACCGCCGCGACGAACACAATCGATACAGCCGGGATCCTCCTATTCTGCATTATGGTGCTCTGGCAGATGCCGCATTTTTATGCGATCGCCATCTACCGGCTGCGTGACTACACGGCCGCAGGTATACCGCTCTTACCATCCGTCGCCGGTATTCGTGCGACAAAGATCGCCATTGTCGTCTATATTGTTGCGTTTGTGATTGCGCAGTCTCTGCTCACGGTTCTCGGGTACACCGGCTATACCTATCTTGCGGTTGTGCTTGGATTCGGAATCGCGTGGTTTGTACGAGCCCTGCGCGGATTTGCGGCAACGGATGACGAGCTATGGGCGAAGCGCCTCTTTTTCTTCTCGATTAATGTACTGCTCGCATTCTGCGTGGCGCTCTCCTTTGGGAGACTGTTCGTCTAGAGCAGATTCGGAGTGGTCGGTGTATTCGGGGCGCTACTATGCGCGCGCAAGCGCAAGAAGCGTTACGTTTGCTCCGGCGTGCGTAAGCGGGTTGCCGGCGTTTACGAGTGTGGCACCCGTTGTCGCCACATCATCGATCAAATAAACAATTGTATTGTTTAGGAGTTCTGCGTCGGTTACCGCAAATGCTCCCGCTACGTTCGAGAGGCGCTCGCGGCGAGCAAGTTGTGTTTGCGGCGCTGTTTCGCGCGTGCGCTCAAGGAGAGGGCTCGCAATGCGCGAAACCGTGCCGTTTTTGAATTCATCGGATAGTGCATCGGTTACCATGCCAATTTGATTGTAGCCTCGGTCGCGTTTTCGTTTCGCATCGAGCGGAACCGGAATGAGTAGGACCGGATGTTTGGAATAGAGCTTCTTCGAGGCGATATCCTCACGAAGATAGTCGGCGAGTGCGACAGCGAGTAGTTCGGCGCTCCGTACTGATCGATCATATTTCAGTGATTGAATGAGGTCTTTCAGCGCATTATATGAGCTCAGTGTGGTAATCGGCTGTCCGAGCATCTCTGTGGTCATGGGCTCGATCACGAGCTCCTCGGGTGCGAGCGACTCCGCTCGCATACGGCGCGCTGATCGCGGAAGTACAATATCAACAAGCTGGGAAATGCTTCGCCGAATCCGATACCACAATGCATCCATCAGCCCATCATACGCATATGCTAGAGTTTTTCTATGAGTTTCGAACTTGTTCAAAAACACTGTGTGCCGTGCGAAGGGGGAGCACTCCCGCTGATGCGCGATGAATCGGCTACATTACTCGAACAAACGCCGGGGTGGCAGATTGCACCCGACGGTTTAAGTCTTTCCCGCGAGTTCACA
>JBKJSQ010000017.1:0-6366 GCA_046594495.1 Minisyncoccia bacterium
CGCGCTAGAGAAATATCTGGTGTACTACAACACCGCACGTATGCATATGGGCATCGACTTCAAAACACCCGCTCAAATGCTCCAAGTGATTCCAAGGTCTTGATTACTTAACGTATAAGGGAAGTGAAAAAAGAAGGGGACTGAAATTGGTGTCAAGAACCTTTTTACGGAAACGAGAAACGTGTGGCCTGTCCGCCTCGGGTGGGTGTCTGCTCGGCCAGAGAGAATAAAAACCCCGGCTACGTGCCAGGGGTTGATGTTATGCTTCGCGCATGAAGAAGATGCTCACTATTGGGGCGATTGTAGCTGGAGTCCCGCTCCTTGCGTTTGCGTATTACGCGATCTCGCCGTTGTTCATCACAATTAATGCCAATGAGGCGGCGCCGGTGGCACAATCTGGCGAAGTAAAGAATTCGAAGGCATTCTCTGTAGTACCGACACCGGCGCATCCCGCATCGGGTACAGTCCGCATCGTCGAAGCCGACGGTAAACGATTTGTGCGGTACGAAAACTACAAAACGATTAACGGACCGGATTTGTATGTGTATGTCGCAAAAGACTTGAGTGCGAAAGAATTCGTGAGTCTCGGAACGATAAAGGCCACCGAGGGGAGCGTGAACTACGAGCTCCCAGACGGCATCGATCTCAAGGAATATCCGTACGTGCTCACTTGGTGCAAACAGTTTGGCGTATTGTTCAATTCCGCTCGCATCGAGTGAATAATTGTTCGGTCTCTAGTGTACTCTTGAGGTAGTACAAACGAGGAGGCTCGAATGCAGAATCAAAAGGAAGCGTGGTTCACCGCAACGCGGGCTCAGAGTATCCACTCCGGTGTTGTTGAGATTGATGGTACACCGTATGAATATGATGTATTACCGGCAACTTTCGTTCCGGCTGTGCCGCATTTTGTACTGTTTCCGTTCGGAGAGCGACTCTTTATTTCGGAGCAAGTTGCAGAACGCTATCGGGCTGCCTTCTGTGCGAGCGAGATCCGGAGTTGCTTGTTGCAGAAATCCGGTGTGAGCGATCATTTTGAACAGGCCGTCGAGCACGAGCTTACGTATGTTCCAGCGGGCGACGCCGCGGACTATCTCACCATGCGGATGCTCATGTTCGAATCGTTGCTTGAGCCGCTTGCTCACGCGATGCCTGAATACCTCAGCGAAATCACTGGATGCCGCGACATGTTCAAGAAAAAGTTGGCAAGCATTATGTCGCTCACGAAACATTGAGCGCTCTGTGAAAGCTCCAAAACGACCATCCCCGATGGTCGTTTTCATCTAATATATGTCCGATTCGGGTGATTTGATAGACTGTGCATATGACATGGCAAAGCATTCATGCGTTTTGGTTTAAGGCCTGCGGGCCGGATCAGTGGTTTTTTAAAAAGACGAAAAAGTTCGACAAGCTGATCCGCAGCAAGTACGAGAAAACGTACTGGGAAATAATGCGAGGTGAGCATGCCGATTGGCGAACGTCGGCCAAGGGTCGGCTTGCCGAGATCATCGTGCTCGATCAATTTGCGCGCAATATGTTTCGCGGGAAGGCGCAGGCATTTGTGGGAGATGCGCTCGCACTCGCGCTTGCACAAGAGGCGATTCTCGCAGGTGCGCACAAAGGGATGAGCAAGAACGAGCGTTTGTTTTTGTACCTACCGTTCATGCACGCTGAGTCTAAAAAAATCCAGAAAGAATCAATCGTATTATTCGCCACACTCAACGATGCGAAAGTTCTGTGGTTCGCAAAGGATCACAAAAAAGTTATCGATCGTTTCGGCCGCTACCCGCATCGAAATGCAGCGCGCGGCTGGAAGAGCACTCCAGAAGAAAAGAAGTTCATGCTCACCCATAAAGGGTACTAAACAAGAAAGTGGCGGTATTTCAGTTTTGCTCAGGTATTCTGATTCATGCACGCAAACCTATTTTGGAATGCTCTAGAGCATGCTGCGTGATCATTGCGAATTTTCACCCCCGAATTCGTTTTCACGGGTTTTATTGCATTGCCGCGTATACTGGCCATAATTATTGTTCAACAAATAATCATATGAAATTTGTCGTTATGTATCGTGTGCCCATGGAGACTATGAAGCAGTGGACAGAGGGGACGCCGTCCGAAGAGATGGTCGCGCAAGGAAAAAAGATGGAGGACGACATGAATACGTGGTTTGCAGCGCATACGGACAAGATGCTCGATCAGGGTTTGCCGCTCGGAAAAAACACTCGCATGACGAAAGACGGTGCAGTGCCTGAATCAAATGACTTAATGATGTATCACGTGGTAGAGGCGGAGAAGGTAGAGGACGTGGTGGAGATGTTCAAAGACAATCCTCATTTCATGATCCCAACAGCGTATCTCGACATCATGGCAGTCACGCATAAGGGGATGTAAATCGTCATATGAATCCGTTGCTGAAAATCGTGCCACCGATATGGTTCTTCTTCTTTCTGTGTGCAGGGCTCGTGCTGCACTTCTTTGTGCCTGCCACGCATCTGTTCAATGCTCCGTATACAATGCCGGGGATCGTGCTCATGCTCTTCGGGCTTGGGTTCGCCATGTATCCGAGTTCGCTTTTCGCCAAGGAAAAAACACAGATCCTTCCCACGTCGGATACTAATCGCGTGCTACTTACATACGGTCCGTACACATTCACGCGCAATCCGATGTACCTCGGTATGCTCCTTGGACTCCTCGGTGTTGCGGTGTGGGTGGGCACATTCCCGCTCTTCGTCGCAGTCATTCTCTACTTCTTTCTCTTCAACTTCGCATTTATTCCGTTCGAAGAAGCAAAGCTACAGCGCATCTTCGGAGCCGAATACGAAGCGTATCGCGCCACGGTTCGTCGTTGGCTGTAGCCGTTCGGTAAGCTCCGATCGAACACAAATAGAAAGCCCCGGGTCAATCGACCCGGGGTTTTTTTATGAGGTAAAGCTATACTATCGCTATGCGTTTAAAACCAAAGCAAATCGTCGTAGGTGTAGGAGCGGCTATCGGTGTTGTGCTCATGGTCATTGGTGTGTGGGTACTCATGCATGTTGTGCCCGACTCAACCATCATGGACACCACAGCAAACCGTTTGGCCTACGCACTTGCCGCCAACGTCATAGCGATACTTCCATTCTTTGTGATGATGATTACGGTAGGCAACAAGCGTTTTTTAAGTCGCTCGATAGACCAGACTCGGCATGCCGAGAATGCGGCACTTGAAATCGATAGTCGTGTGACCGATAACACGTTGCAACAAAATTTTGTATTTTTCGTTGTGTCGCTTGCGCTTTCAATCGTGATTCCGTTCATCTACCTCAATGTAGTGTGGGCAGCTGCGATATGGTTTGTCATTGCACGCGCATTGTTCTGGGCAGGGTATCGCATACATCCCCTCTATCGTGCCCCCGGCATGGCGGGCACGGCATATCTGAATTTGTTCATGATTTGTTACGTGCTCTTCATGCTTTCTTAGGGAAGGTGTCTTCTGGGGTTCTTCATTATTGAGCGCTATACTCGAACATATCCGTTAAAGTATTCATATGAAAAAATTCCTCGCAGTTTATTTGGGAACTATGCATGACGAGAAGTTCAAGGCATTTATGGCGATGCCTGAAGAAGCTCGCAAAAAGACCGAAGCGGCGGGCATGGCAGCGTGGGGACAGTGGGCCAAGGATCATTCGTCATCCATCTTGGATAACGGTGGACCGCTCGGCAAAACCATGAAAACTGATGTGAGTGGTATTTCCGCGTCGCGCAATGACCTCTCCGGTTATGCTGTTGTTCAGGCTGAATCGCACGAGGAAGCTGCGAAAATGTTCGAGAATCATGCGCACTTTACAATTTTTCCGGGCACGAGCGTGGAGATTATGGAGATTCTCGACATGCCGCAGTCGTAGTCTCAGTTATCGGCAATGCGTTATACTGAGGCGCCTCATATGAGTCCACGGGCTTTTTTACACAGCCTGCCTTCTGTGCAATCAAGGGTGACGTATACTTCAGGTATGAAGAAGACAAGCCATGTTGCTGCGAAGTTCAGAATCCCGCATCTCGTGTTGATTGTAGGCATTATCGCCCTTGTGGTATTTTTGGGTCAGTTGCAACCAAGTGCTCATTCCGTAGAAGCAAAATATTTTGATACGACATCATCCGGTATGCATATCGTGCCCGCGTCCGGTGCAAGTGTTAGTAACTGTCCCACTGCTGCACCACTCACGCCCGACGGGCTCGGCTTTATTCTGTATCCATATACGTGGGGGATGATCTATAATGTCGCATCGGGAATTTATGTATGTGCATATAACGGCGGGGGTAGTTCCATTTTCGTCCCTAATCGCACCGGCACCGAGCTCCAATACTTCATAAATGCAGCGCCACGACTCGGTGTCACCATCACAGCGGTGTAGATTTTATTCAATCGTTTGTGTGCCCGCCGTTGATACTCCGCGTTCGCTATACGACGTAAGTGCGGCCACGCATGTTTCAGATTCAAACGACGTGCAGATGTCCTTCATTCCGGATTCCGGAATGCCCATAGTTCGAAACGCATGGTCGTAGCATTGCTGTATTTCAGTACGGCTCTTTCTAGAATCACACAACTCAACCGCCTCGCTATATCGTGCGAACCCAGCATAATTTTCAGCGAGGCCTGTTATACACGCAATAGCGTCGGCTTTAATCTGCGCATCACAGATGAGCGCTCCACGATTCTCGAGGGTACCGTCTTCCATGATGAAATGGTCTAACTTATAACCAAGACCGAAAAAGCATAGTTCTCGCGATGGTCTCGTGAGTGATGCGCACAACTGTGCTGCAATAGTGGACTGCTCAGATCGAAGAACTCCGCGAACCTCAAATAATTGTTCTTGGTACTCGGTCAGTTGGACAAAGCATGCCTGGTGATATTTTGCAGGGAGCGTATTGCAGGGGTATCCGTAATCGGTGAATGTTATATCTACCGGTTTCGATACGAACGAGAGTTGACCGATGTCTTCCATAAACACACCTTGGTAGCAGCGAGCAGCGGACCGACCGTCCGACACCGTGTCGCACAGCGCGAGTGCATCCCCAAGAGAATCCGATGCGATTCTCGCAATATGACCGATCGCGTGGCACATAGCGAGCGTACGGTCACAATAGGAGCGGCCAATCTTTTTTAGTTCTTCAATATCAGCATGTTCTATTTCTTCGCCGGGGTACTCTGCTCCGTACGTACGCGCAACCTCGGCGGCAATAACGCCGTGCGTGCATCCATATGCACACTGCGATGTACATGCCGCGAGCGTCTCGTCGAGTGAGCCGCTCTTAATGAGGGCTTCTTGTCCAATGACGTGTGCGAACTCATGACATCGTCCGACAATCGCCTGAGGCGTGGTTGATGCCACGATATATTGCATCAGTTCTTCCGTTGAGACTTGTGAAAGGAGTGTACGGACAGCTTTTTTCAAACATGCGTCGCGTGTCGGACCCGGCTCGAGCCTATCAACGCACACGCGCAGCGCGTCTGCAATGGTTGGGGAGTGCGTGATTTTTGCAGTTAGCATCCCGGCACCCATAGCAAGTAGCACGAGGAGTGCAGCGAAAATGTAGCGTCGGTTCAGCATGGCGGAAGTATATATCGGCGTACAGACCAGATGTTATTCCATTGACTCGGGCATGAGCGGAGTACGGCCTCTCCGCGTGAATGATTCAAAGGCTTGCAGACACCGTTCGGATCCTTTGGATGTGCACATAGTGCGCACGCTCGTAGCTATCAAGCCAATGTTTTTAAATACGGAGTCGTAACATAACTGTTCTGTAACGGGCGTTTTTCGAGATTCGCACAATGCGATTGCATCTTTGTGACGCCCGAGCGATCCATAATATTGCGCGAGTCCCGTCATGCATGCAACTCCATCATTCCCATCAAGAGAATCGCAAATACCGGGTCCTTGATGCGTTCGAAGTCCTTCGGGATTTGTGCCACGGTCGAGTTTGTAACCAAATCCAAAAAAGCATTGCCGACGTGAAGGCTCCTCAAGCGAAGCGCATACATCGGTAGAAATTTTGAGACGCTCGGCTCTGGGCGCATCGGATGCTTCAAACAAACGTCTTTGATACTCGCCCAGTTGCACGTAACACGCACTCGTGTACTGCGCGCTCAGCGTGTCGCATGGGTATCCATACCGATCAGGTGCGATCCGTTGCGTATTTTTATCAAAAGCTGCTAAGCCGACATCTTCCATAAACACGCCCACGAAGCAGGTCGGTAAAGCCTGTGAATCCGCTACAGCTTCGCATGTTTCAAGTGCAGCGCGCAACGTATCGGATGCGATCCGGGCAATGTGACCGATCGCATGACACATCTCACGACTTCTGTCGCAGTAACTGCGTCCGACCTTTTTC
>JBKJSQ010000011.1:0-5218 GCA_046594495.1 Minisyncoccia bacterium
CATTGCTGCGAGTGTTTCTGCGCTTTCTATACGAAGGTCTTCGTAGCGACCGCCCTGAACGATCCCATATATTCCCTGACGGTTGTTCGCATCAATATTGCCACGATGTGCTTTGAGCGAGCGTTCTGCCCATCGGTGAGTTCGCTCCATGGATTCTTTTTGGTCTGCATGTGGCTCGGTTGGTGCAATAAATTCATCAAAGGCAAATATAATATCTGCGCCGAGTGAATGCTGAATTTCAATCGATCGTTCCGGCGTAAACCGGTGCAGTGAGCCATCGTGATGCGAAGTAAAAGAAACACCTTCGTCATCGACGATCGCGAGCTTTCCATGTTCCGTAGCCGTATCTTCGTCGTACACTGAAACACCGGCGTCACGTGGCTTGTCGGCTTCCGTAATTTTTGACACTTGTTTGCCAAAACCTACACCGAGAGAAAATACCTGAAACCCACCCGAGTCCGTCATTGTAGGGCCGTCCCATGCCATAAACTTCGCGACTCCTCCGGCAGCCTGCACAATCTTTTCGCCCGGCGTTAAATACAAGTGGTAGGCATTTGTAATCAGCCCCTGAAGTGCCATATCTTTAAAATCAAACGAGGCGAGTCCTTTTGCAGTTGCCTTTGTTGCTACTCCCATAAAAGCAGGCGTCTTAATATCGCCATGGAGCGTTGAAAGTGTTCCCGCACGCGCCATGGTGCCAGGAACAATTGCGTCTATAGAGAGCGAAATGGGGCGCTTCACGGAGCTACACTAGCACATCACGTTAGCGACCGCCTTTCTTACCACCCTTGCCACGATTATTTTGCATACGCGGTGCCACTCGTGCTGGGGACTTTGTGCCAAGATTCTTCTTTATACGTTGAGAGCCTTCAATTGGATTTTTTACCATATTGTTTTGATTAGGACAATCGTAACACAGCAATATTGCGCTTTCCGCGCTTCAGAAGCGCGTGACCGTTTTGGAAATCGCTGGTTGTGAGCGGCCTATCTTCTAGGACCGCATGTCCGTTGAGGGTAATAGCGTTTCCTGAAATGTATTCACGCGCTTCTCGCTTGGAGCTCGCGAGTGATGAATCCACGAGCACGTCGAGTATTGCATTTCCCTCCAGAACTTTTCGTGAAGGTGCTGACTCTGCGATGATGGTCCAATCATCTCCCTGCGGCGTTTCCGACCCAAATAAAAGCATCGACACACGTTCCGCACGCAATGCTTGATCCTCCCCGTGTACGAGCGTAGTAACAGCAAGGGCTAACTCTTTTTGAGCAGAGCGCGCGCCGGGATTAGTGTGATGAGCAGCCATGATTGAATCAATCTCGGCTGTTGGTACGAGAGTCATCTTCAGCAGCAGTTCTTGCACCATGTCATCAGCAACATTCAAAAAGAACTGATAGAACTCGTATACGCTCGTTTTCTCGGCATCAAGCCATACGGCGTTACCTTCGCTTTTACCAAATTTCTTTCCGGTACTCTTTTCTACAATAAGCGGTGATGAAATCGCATACGCTTTTGCGTTTTCGCGACGACGAATCAGATCAACACCCGCAACTATATTTCCCCACTGATCAGAACCGCCGATCTGCACATCGCATCCGTATTCCTTAAAGAGGTGCCAAAAGTCGTATGCTTGCAGAAGTGGGTAAGAGAACTCAGTGAACGAGATACCGTCAGTGCTATCCAGTCGGGCGCTAATTGCATCTTTCTTGATAAGGTTGTTCACGGTGAAATGCTTTCCTGTATCGCGCAAAAAATCCATGAGATTGAGCTTTGTGAGCCAATCCGCGTTGTTTACAAGGCGAAGCTCCACGTTTCCGAGAATCTTTTCTGCTTGTTCCTTTAATTTTGCCGCTCGCTCGGCAACAACCGACGCATCAGTAAGTGAGCGCTCAACATCGGGCTTCGGGTCCCCCGCGAGCGCAGTGCCGCCTCCGATAATCAAAATTATCTTGTGTCCCGCGTCTGCAAATCGTCGCAAGAACATGTATTGCACGAAATTTCCAAGATGGATCGAATCGGCTGTCGGGTCAACACCCAGATAGACTGTGCGGATATCGCCGTCTGTTATCTCCTCAAGCGTTTCAGATGAGTGCTGGTGCACATATCCGCGCTCTTTCAGTACTTCAGACAACTGTGCCATAGTCACCTTTATACCACGAGAGGAAACGAGTTGTTTTTAGTGGCTTGCTCGGGCGACTGGCCCGGGCATGGAGTAATTTCAAAGCTTTGAAATTACGTACACTAAAAACTATCTCGTTTCCGGCTTATTGTCTCGCTTATGCTCCCGGTGCCGAACTTCCTCTTCGTCCATGCCAAGGTAATGAGCATATTCGTGCCACACGGTTTCCGCTACGATTCGCCTTACATGCTCCAAATACACGTCATCAGACGCTTCAGGCGGGCATTCCTCTTCGGCAGCGTCCAAAATAGGCTCTTGGTAGATGGTAATCGTGTCCGGCATAACTAAGCCGCCATACATTTCCCCGCGAGCGGTAATCGGTATGCCGTGATAATAGCCGAGCAAGGTTTCGTGTTCGCTCAGTCCGTTGATTTCACGCACTTCAGGGGTTGGCTCATTTTCTACGAGCAGCGCTACGTTCTGCACTTTTTTCTTAGCCCAATCAGGAAGCTTCTCAAACCCTTCCACAACTAACTTTTCAAAATCCTCGCGATTCATATGTCACAAACTACCATATCCACTCATACCTCTTCATATAGCACATACACACAACCCTCACGGTCGTGAGGGTTGTGTGTATGTAAGATATGCGGCGTGAATGTAGCCCGTTAATGGGAGAATGCTTTTACGTCCACACTTTATTACTCGCTCTTTGGTCGGAGCAGTGGAAAAATCTGTGCTTCGTGGGCGGGACGATTCTCGAGGAACGAGAATAGGCGCTCGGAGAGGCCAAAGCCGAAACTCGGCGGCATGCCGTATTCCATGGCGCGCACGTAGTCCTCATCGAGTCGCTGCGCTTCGTCGTCGCCTGCATCGCGAAGTTTTTGCTGGTCTTCAAAACGTGCACGCTGGTCTTGCGGGTCGTTCAATTCGGAAAAGCCCTTGCCCATTTCCGATCCGGCAAGGATTACTTGGAAACGTTCGACTACATCTGGGTTTCCGGCTACTCGCTTTGCGAGCGGCTCAAGGTACACGGGAACACCCACAAGGAATGCAGGGCCGGCGAGCCCTTTGCGAATGAGCTTCCACAGACCGTCTACCGCTCGCGCCTTGTTCGGCGCGTCTCCAAATACAACACCTGCGCTCTTCGCAGCTTGAATCGCCTCATCTTCGGCGCACGAAATCGCGTTTATGCCGTATTCTTTTTGGATTATCTCTACGAAATCAATCACGCCCCAATTGTCAGCTAAATCAACGGTGTGATTATTGATCTCGAACGTGTATTTGCCGTACACATTCTTTGCTATGGCCCGATACAGCTCTTGTACAAATTCCATGCCATCCCGCATGTCTTTGTATGCCTCATAACTCTCCAATTGTGTGTAGTCCTGCAAGTGCTCGCGTGACTGGCCTTCGTTGCGAAATATTCGACCGATCTCAAATACTTTTGGATAGCCGGCCACGAGCAAACGCTTGAGCCAGAGCTCAAGCGAAATACGAAGTGACACATCGATATCGAGTGCGTTGTGATGCGTTTGAAACGGTCGCGCATCGGCGCCTCCCGGAGAAGATTCGAGCACCGGCGTTTCAACTTCCAAGAAGTTTCGTTCGAGATAAAAATTACGAATAGTTTGCCAAAATTTTGAGCGACGTATAAACATCGCTCGCACGTCCTCGTTCAAAAGCACATCGAGGTATCGCTGTCGCAAGATGAGCTCTTCGTCTTTTAGACCGTACCAACTATCCGGTATCGGCAGCAGCGATTTTGCGATCATTCTCCACGACCGCACCTTGATGGACTGAGCACCTCGCTTTGTTATATATGCAATACCTTTAACTTCGACAAAGTCTCCCGTATCAACGGTTTGTTCGTAGAGTGCAAAATGAGCCTGCTCCATGTCGTCTTTTTGGAACACGCATTGTATTCGTGCGGTACCGTCGTCGATATCGGCAAACATAATGCCGCCTTGCCCTCTCGAGGCCATTACACGACCGCAGAGCGCTGCAGGCTCACCTTTTGGCTCACGCTCAGCAAATGTGGCGATGAATTGAGAAATTGTTGCCGTCGGTTCGGCTTTTGCGGGATACGGGTCCATGCCCGCATCCTTGAGCGCCAGGATTTTTTTGAGCCTATCGGCTCGGATATCCGCTTCGGACATGTGCGGCATCATACCATGATGGCTGCGGGACTCTACGCATGTCGGTGACCATGATGAGCCGTACTTTCCCCCGAGGTAGATCGCCCCGTTAAAAAACGAACCGCAATCGCTGTTGTTATTGGCACGGTGAGGATTATTCCGATGGAGCCCACGATCGTGCGTACGATTTCTGTCGCAAATATTTCTCTATTGAGACTCAGTAGCACCGATCCGCTGCCAAACCCGTAGAAGAACAAAAGAAGGGGTAATGCCGCACCCACGTAGGCTATGGCAAGCGTATTTACAAGCGCACCGATATGCTCTCGACCAATCCTGAGTGCCCGCATGTATATTTCTCTTTTTGTGAGATGTGTGCCGGCACGCGAGAGCTCTTCCACCGCAATCGCCTGACCGATAGCAGCATCATAGAGCACGCCGAGCGTACCGATGATGATGCTTCCAATAAGGAGACCAGCAAAATTCAATGTGCCACGCGTATTCATGTTGAGATACACCGTTTCTTCCGATGCAAACCCGCTCAACTGCGCAAACGGGATCGCGATATACGCAAACACCCCCGTTACGACGACAGTCAGGATCATTCCAAATACAGCAACAGATGTAGTTCTGTTGAATCCGTGCGTTACATAGGAAGCACCCACGATAATGATTGACGCCACACCGACTGCAACCAGAATCGGCGGATAGCCTTTCAAAATTCCCGGCAATAGGAGAAACACAATAAAGAAGAGGCTCCCGATGAGCGCGAGCAAACCCCGCAATCCCTGCATGCCGCCGAATACAACAATGACGATCACAAAAATGATCGCGAGCGTGAGCAGTGCCGGCAACCGATACGGTTCAGAAACGGAGTAATATTGCGTTCCGTCGAGCGCACTTGTGGTATGCAGAAGATAGAACACATCTCCCTCCTCTAAAACCAGATAGTCGTTCTCGATCGTGACA
>JBKJSQ010000033.1:0-13946 GCA_046594495.1 Minisyncoccia bacterium
CTTTTCGGCACTTGGTCAACCGGAAAATCAACTTCGCCGGGACTACCGCCCCCGGGGCTGAATGTGGTTGTTTGCAATGGCTTGCCGTCACTACCAATACATCCGCCATACTTGCACGCGTCCGACTGTGTCACCCCGGGAGCACCTCCGATATTTTCGTATAGCTTTCTATCCTCTGGAGAAAGTGTGGAGATTTCCCCACCATTCAGTACCGCGGCGACATCGGACTTTGTGTTGGTGGGAGCATCATAAATATTCATATCGGATTTGCCGCTGCCCATACGCTCAAGCGCCTGCGCCACGGTTTCACCCTCTTTCAAAGTTGCTACGTTACCGGTGTTGTTGTCCACCACGCGAAGCTGGTCGCCATTCGCCTCCACTTCAAATCCGTTTTTCAAGTCAACCGAGGCTCCGGAAGGTAACGGGCCGTTTGTTGATGAAAGGATTGGATTCGGCTGTGGAGTTGTTACGACTCCATCTGATCCGGCAATTGGAATTGCGGTTGATGGCACTGGTGGTACGCCGCCCGTGCCCGTCGTCACCGCTTGGCCGGCGCCGAATTGTTTTGGATCACCACAATTCTCGATTCGTTTGGGACCGTCGGGAGTATTGGTCATATAAGGCTGACATACTTGCACTTTGCACTGTCCTTTAGGCACACTTTTGTCCGGATGTGTTTTGCCAATCGCGGAGTCTGATGTAATTGTCACCTTCCCCGATCTTCCAAAACATTCATAGTCCGTCGCATTTCTGCTCGGTGTTTTTCCGGTTTTTAGAACACCTCCGAAACATGCGTCCACGGTACCGCTTTGACCTTTATCGACGCTTGTTACCTCCGGTCCTGCATATTTTCCGAGCGCTGCCTCTATCGCCTTTGTGCAGTTTTCTGGAGCAGGACTATCGTAGTACGTGCCCGTTGCACCGGCAGCTTGTGCGAGCATCGCTTGTTGATTCGGTGGAGGCGTGGTGAGCGCATAGGTGTCGACATGACGCGGCCCTACTATTTGCAATGAGCCGGCTATAAAGCCAGCTGTAATGAGAAGCGAAAAAGCCGTGAGCGGAGATACGCGGCGTTCCGCAGTTAGAAAATTCGCGATTGTTTCGCGGGACATACCGCAATGATGCGCCCTCGCAAGCACATCAACAATTCATAAACGGGGATAAACAATTCTTCGGCCCGCTCGTCATGCGGCTCTCGCCCCGCAACCTACCCACATCCTCCTCCACCTCCTCTACCTCCTCTACCTCCTCTACCTCCTCTACCTCCTCGACTCTATTCGCTCACACGCGCATCCGCCACATGTTTACCATGTCCCTTATTTGTTACGACCGTAACAAATAAGGGACAACAATAATCACATCAGATTGAACGTGCTTTTTAAGGTGGTGTCGCCCTCCAGTCCGTCGGCTACAAAATACTGTACCCCTGTCCCCGCTTTGAGTTCAGTACGAATGAGGGCTATTACTTCTTCACAATCATATGGATACACCCAAACACTTCGTTGCAGTTGAACAAAACCGATTCTCTCGAGCAATCGACGGAGTTGATCCCGTACTGGCCTGCGTCGCTCCCAAATATCAAACATGACAATTCTCCAGCGGCCATCCCATCGTTTCGGTTTTTTCTTCACTTCGTAGATTGCATACATTCGTTCTGCGTGATCAAGCCCTTTCGGCGTGAGTTCGTACGAGCCTTTTTCGTTCACGCGTACGTATCCGTTTGTCCTCATGTGGGAGAGCGTTTTTTGCATGCGCCGCGAGGGATCACTCTTAAAATCGAGATGCGGATGCGCGTATTTAAGTAAGCGCAACGCATTGGGTGCAACCATAGCAACAGTAAATACCCCTGCCATGTATGCAGACGCGAGAATAATATCTTGCATGCGTGCACGGCGAGCTGTTTTTTTGCCTCGTTTCTCGATTTCTCCCATGTCCCTTATTGTATACGATCGTACACATTATGGGACATAACAAACGGCGCAGGGATACCCCACTATGAAAAAACCCGAGGTCGTCTCGGGTTTTTTCAGTATTATGTGTTGCGTTATGCCTTCGCAGTTGCAACCTGTTTAGATAGGCGCGATTTCATACGCGCTGCTGTGTTTTTCTTGATGGTGCCGTTCTTTGCAGCTTTGTCGATCGCCTGATAGAGGGCCGGAAGCGACTTTTCAGCGTCTTTACCCTTCTTAGCAGCAACGAGTTTGGTGACCGTTTTGACCGAGTCTTTCATGGTCTTCTTGCGGCGCGCGTTGAACACGTAGCGGCGCTCCGATACTCGTTCTGCCTTTTTTGCTGATGACGTATTTGCCATTCCCGCGATACTACGCAAAAAACCGCTCTAATGCAAGTCTTTCCCCTCGGCGAAGCCCTGTGCGCACGCTATGATGTGCCTATGATTGGCTCCGTCTCAGGCGAGGTTAGCGCACTCCGACCAACCTACGTCATCATTTCCCCGGGCGGTGTGGGCTACAAAGTAGCCGCTACTCGCTCTACCCTTGCCACTCTCACACTCGGTGAGAAAACCATGCTCTGGACACACCTGGTCGTCCGTGAAGACGTGCTCGATCTCTACGGCTTTGTTACCGAAGAGGAAATGCGATTTTTTGAAATGCTCCTCTCTGTTTCCGGTATTGGTCCTAAATCCGCGCTCGCGGTGCTCGACATCGCTTCTATAGAAACGCTCCGAAGCGCAATTGCCGGCGGCAATGCCGCATACCTCACCAATGTATCGGGTATCGGCAGAAAGACCGCCGAAAAGATTGTTATTGAACTGCGCGACAAAGTTGGAATTGCCGCGGAAGCAACAAACGCCTCATTGCGTGGCGATGAAGATGCGCTCGAGGCAATGCGCGCACTCGGATATTCCGCTGCCGAGGCACGTGATGCGCTGCGCAAAGTTCCCACATCTATTCAGAGCGGTACCGAGCGCTTGCGCGAAGCGCTCAAAATAATGGGTAAGTAAACATCATGACCACATTTAAGGAGCTTCTTTCAAATCTTGGTTTGCTTTCGCTCTATCACTTTGCACTCGCCTATCTCGGTGCATTCTTATATGGATTTCCTTCACAGAATATGCTCGTGATTGCAGTTACAGGCACCAAAGGCAAATCCAGCACGTCGGAAATGATCGTTGCGATTCTCGAAGAAGCCGGTTACAAAACAGCAACGCTGAATTCTATCCGTATAAAAATCGCCGAAAAAAGTGAGCCGAATACCATGCGCATGTCGATGCCCGGACGCATGTACATTCAGCGGTTCCTCGCGCGAGCGCTCAAGGCTGGCTGTACCGCAGTCGTACTTGAAATGACATCTGAAGGGGCGCGACAGCACCGCCATCGCGGCATCAATTTAAACGCGCTTGTATTTACTAACCTCGCTCCTGAGCATATTGAATCGCATGGGTCGTACGAAGCATACGCCGATGCAAAATTCTCTATTGCCCAGGGGCTCATGCGCTCTCCCAAGCGCCCGCGCATCATGATAGCGAACGCCGCTGATGCACAGGGCGTGCGATATTTGCAGCTTCCCGTGGAAATACCGATTGGTTTTGCGCTCGAAAATTTCAAGCCACACGAATCGAATGATCGCAGTGGATATTTTACGCTCGATCACGTGCGTATCGCATTGCAGCTTCCGGGAGATTTCTCTTTGCAAAACGCACTCGCAGCTGCACTCGTTACCCGCACACTCGATGTACCCATAGAAACAATCGCGCTCGCGCTCGGGAAACTTTCCGCAATTCCCGGCCGTGCCGAGCGCATCGAGGCCGGTCAGGATTACTCCGTAATCGTAGATTACGCGCACACACCAGATTCGCTGGAAGCACTTTATAAGTCCTACCCCATGAGAAAAATCTGCGTTATGGGCTCGACCGGCGGTGGTCGCGACACATGGAAGCGCCCCGTAATGGGAAAAATCGCAGACACGTATTGCGACCACGTGATACTTACCAACGAAGACCCTTATGACGAAAGGCCCCACGATATCGTTACCGAACTCGCGAGCGACATGAAGCGCAAGCCGGAAATAATTATTGATAGACGCAGCGCAATTGCCTACGCGATCTCACTCGCAAAAAAAGGAGATGTTGTTTTGATAACCGGCAAAGGTACTGATCCCAACATCGCCGGCCCGAACGGCACGAAGGAGCCGTGGAGTGATGCTGTGGTTGCTCGCGAAGAAATCGAAAAACGCTCGCTTATCTCGGTATAACCCCATGAGATGTACGCGCGGAGTTTTTGCAATCACGAATCATATATTCGACCCGGCCTAATGTGGCAACCGGCGCACAAATCTCACGGGGTATAATTTCTACATGGTTTTTACGATCTTAAAGTGGGTCGCTGCCGCGATGATACTTTCGCTCATCGCACTCTGGCTCTGGCAGGGCGGCTATTGGAAAATAGCCGAGTACGCACGCCTCATTCCGAATCCCCTCGCGTCATCCACGAGTGACACGTTATTTATATTGCCCGGCCAGCCGCAATTTTTTGAAGTGCCCGACACCACTTCAGCCGAATCCGAAATGGAATATGGTGCCGCCGACTACGAGAATCCGAGTGACGCTCTTTACGAAGATCAATCGTTCGGACCACGCCCCGACACCGAGCGCTCACCATTCGCAGGATTTGTGGATCTTCAAATCGGTGCCGCACAAAGTGACAATCCTAATGATGAGTACGTGGTTATCCGTGCGTCGCAGTTTGCGAGCGTGCCGATTCCCGTTTCCGGCTGGACGATCCGCAGCGCCCTCTCAGGTGCATACGCCACCGTTCCGCTTGCAGCGTCACCGTTTTATCAGGGAGTGGTAAACAGTGTGGACACAATTTTGCTATCAAGCGGAGAGGCAGTTTTACTGTCGAGCGGCTCATCCCCTGTTGGTGTTTCGTTCCGCGAAACCACGTGCACGGGATACCTGTCTCAGACACAACGGTTTTCTCCTCCGCTTTCAAACGCCTGTGCACGTCCCTCATCGCTCCTTCCTCGAAGCGCGCAAAATGAAGCGCAGTATGGCTCCTCGTGTTTTGATTTAATCGAGCGGTTGCCACAATGCACCTACCCCACGATTGTTCCGAGCAATGTATCGGCCGCGTGCCGCGCACTGCTAACCGATACACTTTCGTACACGGGCTGCATGCGCTCATTTGCAGCTGGCGCAGTAAAAAATATGACCACGTGGCGCGCCTACCAATCATCCGCAAACGAATTGTGGGGCAATGCACGCGACACCCTCGTACTCTTTGACAGTGAGGGGCGAATCGTGACGACTTTCAGTTACTAGTTGCTGCAAAAAGCACAACACCGGCAGCGACGGATACATTGAGTGATTCTTTTTTTCCGTGCATAGGAATCTCAACAAGGACGTCGCACGCGTCCCGCAACGACTTTGATAGCCCGCGCACTTCGTTACCAAACAGAAAGAGCGTTGGCGCATCAAACGAATGAGTTCGATAATCAACGGAACGCACATCCTGCTCCACACCGACTACTTGCATACCCTCCTGCTTCTTTCGGCGAATCGTAGAGAGCGGTGTTTTAACGTACGTCCACGAAATCGATTTTTCAGCGCCGAGCGCGGTTTTGGCAATGTCTTTCTGCGGTCGGCCGAAGCGGTCGAGCGGCGCCGGCGTGTAGCCCGAGAGAATGATTTCGGTTATGCCGGCACCATCTGCGGAGCGAAAAATGGAACCCACATTGTGAGCACTCCGGATATTGTGAAGTAGCACCGCTCGTTTTTGCATAGGGTATCAGGAAGACTGTATACTACTCTCCATGCTTGCGCTCTTGCCACAAATTTTGTTTCTTGGCGCCTTTGCCGCCACACTCATTCGTACTGTGCTCGCGTTTATGTTTGCATACAGCGCCTGGAACAACGTCTCAAAGCAAGATACGTCGGTGCGTGCATTCGCGCTCTTAGAGGTTGCTATTGCTGCTGCACTCTTTGTAGGTGCATGGACTCAAGCAATTGCCATTGCCGCATCCGTCATGCTCGCACTATCACTACTCATGCCGCAGTTTCGAATGTGGCCCCGATCAACCATTGCACTCATGCTCGTGATGTCGATCACTCTCATCGTCACCGGACCGGGCGCATTTGCATTCGATCTTCCTCTGTAAGACGCTATGACGGAACATAAACCCATCGGAGGCGGACTAGCCTTTATGCTTATTGCGCTTGCGTTAATGATAGATGGATTGCAGGCACTCCTTACCATTCTCATTATCGGAGTTGTAATCAACCCACTGCTTAATATTCTCGTGAGCATTGCGTTCGCCCTTATGCTTGGTACGCATGGCGGCGGGCTCGTGAAGCGTCGTGCGATTTCTATGACCACGACCGCAATCGCCGAATTTATGCCGATAATCAACGCCTTGCCGGTGTGGACGTTTTTTACAATTTACACAGTATTCATGGATCGCTTGAAGCACGTGGTCTCAAATCATTCGCCAGCTCCGTCGCGACCGCGCAGCCGCGGCTGGAGGTTGTAACGGTTGGGTGCTATAAATCATTGCGTTGCGCTCATAGCTCAGTTGGTAGAGCAGCTCCCTTTTAAGGAGACGGTCCCAGGTTCGAATCCTGGTGGGCGCACTGAATCACAAATCCGCCAAAGGCGGATTTTGTGTTTACAGTGCGCCCAAGCAATGTGCCTGCGCACATTGCGTCCAGGATTCGAACGCCGGAACGATGTGAGGTCAGCAGACCGAACAGTGAGGCGGTGCCCAGACAAATTCGAGCGGCGGCGAGGATTTAGTCGAGGGAGTATCCTGGTGCGAGCCGGAGCCCTGTCGCAAAAGCTTTTGCGACCGGCGAGGCAGGGTCGTGGAATTTTTCGAGCGGCGGTGAGAAAATATCCCTAACCACAAGACATGTGCGGGCCTGCCCCGCTCTTCCCCTTACACTCCCTCACGCATGAATACCGATGCTACATTTATGCCATGGATTCTGTCATCGTCTTTACCGCTCGGTATCTCATCATTCTTCTCCCCCTCTTTCTTTTGCACATGCTCTGGACGATGCATCCCAAGGACCGGATTCGCTTCGCGACACTGATCATTTTCTCTCTAGCGCTTGCATACATCTTCGCGAAAATCGGCAATCACATCTACGACAATCCTCGACCGTTCGTGGTTGGGAGCTTCGACCCACTTGTCCCCCACGGTGTCGATAACGGATTCCCCTCCATGCACACACTGTTTGCCGCAACAGTTGCCGCCCTTGCATTCACACGGAAGCATTGGCTCGGCGTCGCACTGTTTAGTGTGGCACTTTTGATTGGCGTTGCACGCGTGCTCGGCGGCGTGCATCACGGCATCGATGTAGTTGCAGGCGCAAGCATCGCAATAGCAGCGGTGTACAGCGCGAGACAACTTCTATCGATTCGCGTATATAGATAGGTATGGGAATTTTCGAGGCAGTCATTTTAGGCATCGTTGAAGGCATTACTGAGTTTCTACCGATATCTTCAACCGGCCACCTCATTCTTACCAATACCCTGCTCGGATTACCCGCAACTGAGTTTACAAAGTCGTTCGAAATAGTAATCCAACTGGGCGCCATGTGCGCAGTTGTAGCACTCTATCTTCGGTCGTTTTTCGATATTGAAATCATAAAGCGACTTGCCATTGCATTTATTCCCACAGGTATCGTTGGCTTTACGGTATACCCGTATGTGAAAGCAGTACTTCTCGGTAATCCGCTCGTTGTCGTAATTGCTCTGTTTATTGGCGGTATCGTGCTCATTCTCTTTGAGATGCTCCACATACCAACCGATGAATCGCGTGCGGATTTGCGCATCATGCCCTATGGTCATGCAGCCTTCATCGGCCTTATGCAATCTATTGCAGTGATTCCCGGCGTGTCGCGCTCTGCAGCAACGATTGTGGGAGGGCTCGCTATGCGCATGCCGCGCGCCGCGATTGTAGAGTTTTCTTTTTTGCTCGCAGTTCCCACTATTGCCGCGGCGTCTGCACTCGATATCTTAAAAAGCTACAGCGCATTTGGCACCGCCGATATCGCGCCGCTCGCGGTTGGATTTATTGTGTCATTCATTGTGGCGCTCGTAAGCTTGCGCTACCTCCTCCAATACGTTCGTAATCATTCGTTTATCGCATTCGGTGTATACCGAATCATTGTGGCGCTCGCATTCTTTTTCTTGATTCTGTAGAACTAGTCAGAAAATAACGACACCCTACGCGCGATTTCCGCGAAACCGATTCTAGAGAGCTATCCGCACAGTCACACTGTCGGTAATCGGCGCGCCACTTGCTGAAATACAAGAGATTGTAAACGTAGTTGCTTGGGTGAGCGGCACAGTGGACGCTCCACCCTTGAGCGATGCATGTGTAAAGCTGCCGTCTGGTGATGTTTCGATGCATTCGGTTACGCCCTGCGTATTCCAGAAAATGGATGTGCGCGCACCGAGCGGTACGACTGCCGGCGTCGCCCAAATATCTACTCGTGCAGTTTCCGGAAATGGAATCGGTGTTGTGGTAGCGGTAACTGTCGGTTTCGTTCCACCCACGGTTGTTTTTACCGACGTTGGCAGTGTGGCACCCGTACCGGTAATAGGTGGAGGCGCAACGATTGTCGTAGGCTTCTGCCCAACACTGTATCCTCGCCAACTGCAGAGCGAATCAAAGAACGATGCCGGAATTATGAAAGAGAGGAAGTTTGAGGCCCATGGGCGGTTGGAGCACAATCGTGCAATTCCCCCAGTCGACGATGTGGTGTTGGTGCCGTAAAATCCCGCGACTTCGGAGTTTTTATCTCGTACCCCCGCGATGATGGTGGTGCCGTTTGCCAAAATTTTCACATCGCCATATGCACCGGGCGGAAGATTCTTTTGAATGATGCTCTGAACAATCGATTGCGGTGAATTAAAGTTTAATGCTGCGCCTCCCCCAGTAGAATCAGAGCCCCCAGTCGATGCGCTTCCACCCGTTAACGATCCTCCTGTGCTTCCATTGTTTCCGCTTACGGATCCACTAATTCCGAGATTGTTGAGCGGTGTATTGAAGAGCGTGCTCCCGATATTCGAGAGCGTGCCGCTCGTAAATCCCGTTGCGCCGGTGTTGGTAATTGTGCCGCCGGTGTTGGTGCCAGCTCCCGTGTCATTCGGTAGGGGCTCGGTGGTGGTTTCAACGCCCGCACCGACGATGAGATTCACACCGCCGCGCACCTCACCAGTTGCAGCATTCTTGAGACGTGCCGCGAACTGTCCTGCCGCTGTATACCTATGTACGGCAGTATCAGTCATGGCATTGCATGTCGTACCTGCATGTGTCGGCTGTTGTTCAGAAACCCCGTCACCGAAGTCGATGAGGAGCGTCGGTGTTTTGCATCCACTTGTACCGTTGGTAAAGGCAAACGCTACCTCGAGTGGTGCTGGGCCGTCTGTCGGTGTTGCGACGAGCCCTCCTGAAGGATCGATTGCATTTGGGTCATCGATTGGCAAGGGGTCTAATCGCGAGTCGTAGTAGTAACACATGGGGTTTGCGCTCGCCGTTGATTTATCGCCCGTCGGCTGCATGGTGGTGCATCCCATTCCTGCATTCGGGTCTGTCGGCGAGCCACCACCCCCTCCTCCGCCACCACCATCCTTCGGCTTCATCATTTCCATCAGCTTGCCAAGCATCTCGCCGAGCTTTGCCATGCCCGGGTCAAGCTTTCCGTCACTTGTTGCATTAGCCTTGCAAATTCCAGGGGCTACACATTTTCCGCTCGCTGTATAACCATTTGAGGTCTCCAAACAAAAACATGTGTTTTTGTTTCCGCGCGGTTGACTGCAAGCACCTGTCTTCGGATCCTTATTTAGATTGCATGGACAAGTGAGATCAAACTCACCGCCCATACACATAGCATTTTGTGCACTTGCGAACGATATCGATGAAAAGAAAAAGACAAAAGCTAACAAAAAAATCGACATCGTGGATAGCCGCATCGACAGCATAGTGATACCGAAATCGTATCACACGCCCGAGAGTACAAAGTGCTCGAGTGCGTACTCAAGTTCATATCCCGATCGTCGTGCTTCATGCGGGAGTTCTGCGAGTCTCGCCACAAGCTTCTTAGCTCTTTCGTCCGCTGGTTTTCGTAGGAGCGCATCTTTTGCTGCATAAAAAAGAATGCCGTGAATCGCCTCCGGCGCCTTTCCTCCCGCAAGTTCCTTCTGATACGCCACCCAGAGGTCTTTTTTCTTACCGTCTTGTAACGGACGAACCAAATTAAAAATTGTTTCGCGCGCCGCGGATTTAGCAGCGTCGAATTTCTCGCTTTTCTCTGCGTACTTTTCTATCTGTTTTCGCGTCGGCGCATCAAGCACACCTTCGTATATATAGAATGTGTCCGATGATGCCTTCAGTTGTGGGAGGCGTGCAAACACTATTTCTCTCATCTCATCGTGCGTGAGCGTGCCGTCGAGCACAACCACTCGCGGTCCTCCAAACATACCGCCACCCATAAGCGCCGCTTCGAGATCCGCAATCGAATGCGCGTCGGTAATGCGAAGCACATCGGCGTGGCCCGTTGCATCATCCACCACTATATTCAGACGTGTTCGTGCCCGCTCGGTGTCTGACCCTGAATAGAGAAACAGCATATGTGTACTTTACACCCTACGTATGCCGACAGTAGAAAGTGGAAGGTTCAGCCTTCCACGACGGTCTATGTCAAGGTGACACCTTGACATCGGAAGCAACGAGCAACAATTACTAGCGCTTAACACGCTCCACATTCCCCCAGTTCGTGCCAACCGACATTTCCGCAATGATGGGCACGCCTGAAAGTAGATTCGAATCAACTACTGATTCCATAACTGTGCGCAGCGCTTCGCCAATTTCGTGCACATCCTGCTCGTCGATTTCATACACGAGCTCGTCGTGTACTTGCATCAAAAGTTTTGCACGCTCTCGCCACCCTTTCTCTTCTATCATGTTGTCTGCAACCACCATCGCGCGCTTAATGATGTCGGCTTGTGTTCCCTGAATCGGTGCATTGATTGCCATTCGCTCAGCCTGCGCCTTTATGTTTGGAAGCGGTGACTGAAAGCCGGGAAAATACCGGCGCCGTCCGTAGAGCGTTTCGGTAAATCCTTGGCGGGCGGCATCGGCCTTAGTTTTCTCAATATAACGCGCAACGCCAGCAAAATTTTTGAAGTAGTCCGAAAGAAACGTAGCTGCCTCGTCGCGCGAAACTCCTTCGCCCAAATTTTGCCGGAGTGCGTTCACTCCCATGCCATACAAGATGCCGAAGTTTATCACCTTGGCTCGCCTGCGCATTTCTTTATCGACGTGTTCCGGTGGCACACCAAATACTTGTGCGGCAGTCGCAGCATGAACGTCTTCCCCACGACGAAACACACTGGTGAGGATTTCGTCGCCTGACAATCCCGCAGCTATGCGCAATTCTATTTGTGAGTAGTCGATTGCAACGAGCCGTTTGCCCGCGGGCGCGACGAAGCCTGTGCGGATACGGCGACCGAGCTCTGTTTTAATCGGAATATTTTGCAGGTTCGGATCCTGACATGACATGCGTCCCGTTGCTGAACCGTTTTGCACGAATTCAGTACGGAGCCGCCCATCCTCGGAAACCATTTTTGGCATTTTTTCGATATAGGTACCGAGCAATTTCTGCAGCTCTCGATATGAGAGCACGTCCATGATTATGGGGTGCTGGTCTGCCATTTTGAGCAGCTCTGCTTCCCGAGTGGTGCGCGCGCCGGTGGCGGTTTTCTTTTGTTTTTCCGGTGTTATCTTCAGCTCATCGTAGAGCACATCGCCGAGTTGCTTCGGAGAATTGATATTAAACTCGTGCCCCACGTAGCCAAATATCCGGAGTCCGAGCTTCGAGAGCTCAGACGAGTATTCACGCTCGAGTTCGCCGAGATATTTCACATCAAGGGTGATGCCTGTTGCGTTCATGCGGTTCACGACTGGAATGAGCGGGCCTTCTATTTCGTTGTACACGAGCTCGAGCCGTCCGGTATCGCGCAGCTGCTCTGAAATAACAGTGCGCGCTTCGTCGAAGTCGGTCGTTTTTGCAAAAGAAAGAATGTCTTGCACCGATGGCGCAACTACATCGCTCTTCAAGAGCCAGAGTGCAACACCAAGCTCCTTTACCTTATCGGCCGCAACGACTACATCGCTCTCGCCCGCTGTTTGCACCGTTGCCTCGCCAAGACCGAGTGCACTCTTTAGTCGTTGGCGAATTGAATGGAATTCAAATTCTTCGAGGATCGGACCGATGGTGTCGGCAAATTCTTTCATGTGGTAATGACCCTCAGGCAATTTGAATCCGATCGGAAGGTCGCAGTGAATGGTCGCGAGATCTTTGGAAAACTTTGCCTGACTCTGGTTGCTCGCCACGAGCTCTACATATCGTTTTTGCACTCCCGCTTCTTTTGCAACAACGTCTGCTCCCTTTTTCTCTATCGCCTCGAAAATCTTTTGCAATCCGCCATATGTGGCAATGAGTTTACTCGCACTCCCCGCTCCAACCCCCGGCACTCCGGGAATGTTGTCGGATGTGTCGCCCACGATTCCTTTGAAATCGATCACGTACTCCGGTCCGAAACCGTATTTGGCTTTTACTTCTTCCTCGTCATAAATCACGGTGTCGGAAATTCCGGTGCGAATCATAAACACACGCGTGCGTGGCCCCACAAGCTGCAATGTGTCGCTGTCTCCCGTAGCGATAATCGTTTCGAGCTCTCGACTCTTACTGGTTTCGCGCGCGATGGTGCCAAGCATGTCATCGGCCTCGTAGCCCGGCATCTCGTAAACCGGAATACCGAATGCCTTAAAAATTTCCGGCGCTTGAATGAGCTGCTTAACAAGTGCCTGATCAATTTCTGAGCGCGTTGCTTTGTATGCTTCAAATGTTTCGTGCCGCACCGTTTTTCCCGGAAGATCGCGTGTGGCAATGATGTAATCGGGCTTGAGGAGGTCGTTGATTTTCAAAAGCATCAGAATTAATCCGTAGAGCGCTCCCGTAGGCTCGCCGTTTGCTTTCGAGAAATCCGGCAACGCGTGATACGCACGGTGCAATATCGCGTGGGAATCAAGAAGGACAATTCGTGTCGGTTTACCTGCCTGCGCAGACAGGCCTGCAACTTTTGATAGCTCTGAGCCCATGCGACCGACGACTTTCCCTGCTGGCTTTTTCTCTTTTTTAGCTTTTGGTGCCGGTGTCTTTTTCGCTGCTTTCTGTCCCATATGTAAACGTGATGATACGCCCATCCCCCTCGATGTCGAATCGGATACGAATAGCATCTGTCGGAATAGAACCGGGTACTCCCTCGGGCCATTCGAGTACGATGAGGTTTTCAGGATCTGCAATTATTTGACTCCACCCTATTGTGCTGAGCTCTTGCTCATTCTTGAGGCGGTACACGTCGATATGGATGAGTTTATTGAAAAGCTGATTCTCGAGTGTGTAAATCTTCTCAATAACAAAGGTGGGGCTTGAGACCGTCTCACCGACGCCAAGCGCCTGTGCAATACCTTTGGCAAAGGTGGTCTTGCCTGCGCCAAGCGGCCCCGAGAGCGTGACTACTGTTGCGGTTTTCTTCGGGCGGAGGTTTGACACAAAACCAGCCGCAATCTTTGGCATTTCGGACTCGGGTACTTTCATATGAGCATTCTACACTTTTGCATGTCTCGGCGAAACATATAGAATCGCCGCAGAAGCAGCGTGGAGAAATAACATGGAATTGTCGCATATCGTTCCGTCGGCATGGACTGTCGTCAGTATGCTGATTTGCATCTATTTCTACGGTCCTGATGAGCTCCGGAAAAAGCAACCAGTATCAATACGGTTTTATGGATTCCTGGCGCTAACCTTTGGATTGGGGCTTGTCGTTCCCACGTCTACTTACGCAATATGGGTTCATGTGAGCGGCAGGAGTTTAGATCCACTCATTCTTATATTGGTCGCAGAATTCTGCATG
>JBKJSQ010000145.1:0-6614 GCA_046594495.1 Minisyncoccia bacterium
CTCCAAAAAAGTGTCCCCCAAGGCGGTAGTACGAAATACCATAAAACGTCGCATGCGCGCTTCGCTTTCGGGTGCCGCTCTCCCCCACCATGTGTCACTGATACTCACCGCAAAGAAGCCGGCGGCAGACGCGACATTTGCAGCGGTTCGCACTGATATCGAGGAGCTCGTTTTGAAAGTGCGTGGCGGGAAATAGGTTCCGCGGGTACAATGCACTCTCTCTATGATCGGCGCAGCATTCAACTCAGTCATCTATCTTCCGATTTATAACGCACTCGTGTACTTCGTGGATGTTGTTCCCACGCATGACATCGGAATCGCAGTTATCATTGTGACGATCATTGTACGGTTCATTCTCTACCCACTTTCTAAGAAAGCGATCAAATCGCAAATGGCTATGAAGGCCGTTGCTCCTGAGATTGAGGAGATTAAGAAAAAGTTTAAAGACAAGCCCGAAGAGCAGGGTCGAGCGATGTTTGCGCTGTACCGCGAGCGCAAAGTAAACCCATTTTCCGGATTTCTATTGCTTCTTCTGCAACTACCAATACTCCTTGGGTTGTACTTTGTGTTTGCACAAGGGGGATTTCCAACCGTAGATCCGGCGCAACTCTACTCATTTGTTGCGATGCCGACGGCGGTAAACATGGAATTTTTGGGTCTCATCAACATGAGTAGTCACAGCATTGTGCTCGCACTCCTCGTGGCGATTACACAGGCAATATACACTCGTCTTTCCATGGGCCCCAAGGGAACACTCACGCAGACGGAGGCATCGTTCTCAGAAGAAATGGCCAAGAGCTTCGATGTGCAGGCGCGGTATGTGCTTCCAGTCATCATCGGCGTGGTTTCGTATTTTGTGGCCGCAGCGGCCCCGCTCTACTGGGTCACCAGTAATCTCTTTATGATTGCACAGGAGTTTTACGTGGGACGACGCTTTCACGGGCGTCACACGATGTAGGCTTCGGTACTCGACCGGTGTTTTATCACACAAGGGGGCGACGGGATCATTACGAACAGTGTAGCTCCGGAGACACACCTCGCGAGATACCCCACTATTTTGTGACTGGTGAATTAGTATTACGTCACAATCCAACCCGTAGCGATATTGCTACCTGTTTATCTCATGGGGTATAGTGCCCTCCATGCACGACGCGGTCGAAACGATACTCAAGGACATGCTTACCTCGATGGGTATCACCGACGCGGTCGTTTCCCGGTCTGAAGTTGCGGGGCAAATGATTTTTTCGATTCAAACATCTGAATCACGCGCCCTCATCGGCTCACACGGTGACACCATTCACGCTATCGATATGATCGTAAAGAAGATCGCTGAAAAGCGGGTTGCACCGGAAGCGGCGCAGGATCTCCACTTTCTCATCGATGTGAATGACTACCGCGTCAATCAGATCAAAGACCTTCAAACCAAGGCACTCATGATGGCAGAGCGTGCCCGGAGCTTTCAATACGATGTAGAACTAACACCCATGAGTGCATACGAGCGACTCATTGTGCATACAACGTTACAAGACGCGCCGAATGTAAAAACCGAATCTGCTGGTGAAGGCAAGGGACGACGCGTCGTTATTAAATATACTGCATAGTAAACTAACGATGCATTAGCATGCGCCGTCGCAGCCGCTGCCAGTACCAAGGCCGTTAGTGGATGCGTCGAAATTTCCGCCTGAACCCCCAAAAAACGAGTTGTTTGCAGGGGCAGTAGAAAACGACTGCATGTTCGAGGGTGCTGGCGCTCGTGCTGGTGCTGGAGCACTGGCGCTCGTGCCGGTTAGACCCTTTATGTTGAGGTTTAGAATTTGAGGATTGATCTGGTAGAGAATCAGGTACGCGCCGAGCAAAAGCAAAAGTCCGATTACAACGTCCCCGAGTATTTCTTTTGCATGCGACTTCTCTCCCGACATGTCAGACGACATGTATATCCAACCAGCCCAGGCAATGCGAAGTACGGCAAGTATTGCGCCTATCGATAGCGAGATTTTGAACGCACCGTTGATGAATGAGCCGAGGTCGTTTCCATTGCGACCCATCGATGCGCCGCTGAGCCCGAATATTTTTGCGAAATCGGCATCCTTCGTGAGTGGTACGAATCCGGTCTGCGCAAGTACGAACGCCGGAAGTGTGAGCACACAGGCGCTCGCAGTGAATATAAGGATGCGTCGGAGGTTCATATCTACATTATTCACTGATTCTGAGTAACCAAAGTGACTTATCCGCAGCATCTCGCCAACCAAGGTATGAGCCCGTTTCGTCCATTGCGGCATCTTCTACATCGAAATTCGCACGGCTATCCGGAACAAAGAAGCGCGTCGCCGTCTTTTCATTTGCTTCGATCTTCCACCACACATCAATAGTGTGGGAGACTCCTTGGTGCCACGAGAGCAGATATTGCCCTGTCGGGGCGACAGTAGGCACTGCACAATACGCGATGAGTCCTGCGCCCGGTGCCCACACGCATTTGTCGGCGGTCGTTCCTATCGGCAATTGAACGGCGGCTTGATTCCCTACTTTTAAATACAGCGAAAGCGTTCCCTGCTCTGATGTGCCAAAAAGATACGCATCACTTGAATCGTGGTGCGCAAGTGTGAGTCCGGGTTCATCGGTAATAAGCGCTCGCACTGCGCCAGCGGCAGAGACCATAAACGAATACCCGGCGATATCATCTGAGGGGTTCTGGGTGAGTACTGTTCGACCATCGGCAAGCGCCTGCGCTCGCCACTGCGAAAGTGGCGAGGTAAAAACCTTCTTCACTGCCCCGCCCTTCCAGTTCGATGTCACTCCCACCGAGCCGCCCTCAGGAAGCAATGTCATGAAGAAGAGGCCGCGCGATGTTGGCTGATGATTCGGCGCATCGAGCGCTACAATATTTTGGGGCAGGTAGGTTCCTTCGAGTACGCTCGGAGTGGAGGACGATGTAAGTACGGTTGTTGTTGCAATGGTTGCAGCGAATGACGTGATCATGCCGTCATCGTTGGTTGAACGTAAGACCACATCACCGGTGCGACTGAAGAGTGCGTCGCGTACTTTCGGAACAAGCGTATTAGTAAGACGATTGATAGTGCTCACGCTTGGATCCGCACGAAGAATGTTTCCGGTCGCGCGTTCGGCAATAAAAACCGCTGATCCGCCCGCACTAAATCCGAATCCGGCGACCGGTGTGCGCGTTACGTGCCACAGGCGAGGCGCGCGCTGGCCCACTGTTGCGGTCGATGTACCGGCGTTTTGCACCGCTTGTCCCGAAATGTTTTCATACGTACTACCAAGCGAGCCGCCAAACGATGTGTTTTCTCCACGCGCAGCCGACTCACTCGCCGTTTCCTCCGTTTCCTTCTTAATAAAAAAGTAGTATCCACCGAATCCTCCAATGATCATGACAAGGAGGGCAGCGAGTGTGAACTGAGTGACTTTGTTTTGCATACGCTATTGTCCGGTGAACAAATCTTCTCCTGCGCCCGCTCCTCTGATAGAGCCAAAGGTGATAGTCCACGAGCCCTCGGCATCAAGCTGATAGTTTTTCTTGTGGGATAGCGCGAGATCAATCTTCGCCTCTCCGCCTCCTGCTCCGGCATTGATGGTGATGGTATTTGGTCGATCCTTGTTTGGGTCAATTGTTGTGCGGTTTACTCGCCAGACGTATGAGAATTGTGGATCATTGGGGCTTGCTGCTTTTGCGAAGTACGGCACCGCAGCAAACGACATTTCGGTATCAGACACGTGCGTTGATGCGCCTAACGCATTGTGATACATCGTTCCGTACAGCGGGTGCTCAATATAGAGCCGGACAGGTGGCGTGGCGACGGTGATGTCCGCGGAGTTTTCTGCCCCGAGTGTTTTGTCTGCGCTTGTTACGCGTACGGTAACAGATGTGGTGTCGACAAGCGGCTTCACAGGAAATGAGAGCGACGAGCGGCCCTTGCCGGTGGTGAGTACGGCGCCGTCCTGCAGCCACGTGAAATTGAGTTGTGCAGCGGGAATTTCCACTCCCTTCTGAAACACATGCGGTAATGCCTGTAGGGTGATAATAGAACCAAGGCTCGGTAGGTGCCTCCCGCGGTAGAGTCCGGGGGTATTGGAATCAGATTCCCACATAAGATCCACCGAGAACGGTGCAATTGTGAGTGAAGCGGTGTCAGCGAGCCCTTCGACGGTAACTGTAATGTCTGCGCGCTCCCCTGAGCTCGGTGCGGTTGTGCGGTAGATAGTTTCTCCCTCGCCCTGAAGTACGACGGTTCCACTATTTTTCCACGTGATAATGCGCTCGGACAATTCGACGAGAGGATTTTGTACGGTGAGCGTGACCGGATCATTCGGCTTCGGATACGGTGCCGACGACGAAAGGTACAATGATTGGCCGAGATCGACCTGCGCGTAGACCGGAAGTGCAAAAAGGAGCACAACAAACGGAGCCACGTACTTTTTCATACGATACCCGGAGCAACCGGTGGTTGTGATGCGGTAGCTGGAGTTGCCAGTGTTGGAATTTCCGATGGCGCGGCTTGTGCGCGTGCGTTCGCAGTTTCAAGCTGAGTCGGCAACGGTGCTGCAAGGGCTGCTCGCTGGGCCTCAACCGCATCGGTACGAGCATCGCTCGCAACCTGAAGATCTTGCTTCGCCTTCTTGATAGCAAGAATCTGCGAGGGGTCCGAAGTAATGATTTGATCCTCGGTGTACGATGCGATGACCTTGATTGCTACGTGTTTGAGTCCGGCAAAGAAGATTCCCTCCCCTACATCAGACTCCAGTAATAGGTACTTCTCTTCATCAGAGAGCTTAAATGTTTGTTGCACGAGGTCGACCGACGTCGGCGACTGCCGAAGAAGCATTTGAATCGACGAGTTGGTGATCATCGGCACACCGTACGGGGAGTTCAGGAAGTCGGATACGTCCTGCGTAATGGTGGATATACCGAGAAAGTATTTACGACCGCGCTTTGCAATGGAGAACAAGAATGAAGCGGTGTCTTCGGAGCGCATCATCCACCACGCCTCGTCGATGATAAGAAGTCGCTTACGAAGCTCTTTGCGCACCGTGTTCCATATATGGTGCGTAATTATATACATCGCGACCGGCTTGAGGTCGTCTTCCATGTCTCGGACAGAAAAAACCACGAGTTTTTTGTTCATGTCGACGTTCGTCGGACGGTTCATAAAGCCCGACCACGTGCCCTTGGTGTATTTAGAGAGACGCTGTACCAAAGATTCCGATCCCTCCATGCCTGATAACACGAGTTCGAAGTCCGACAAAAGCGGCGGCTCGACCGCTGCAAAGTTGGCGTCCGCTGTGATGTCTTTGAGCGCGTAGGTTTCGGTTATTGCACGATCGATGACCGCATCTTCTTCCGGAGTTAGACCGCCGAGCATGATGCGAAAGAGTCCGACGAGTGTGATGATGTTGTTACGAAGCACGTCCGATGGCGCTTCGTCTTCGCGCGGGATCGGAAGATCGAACGGATTGATGTGATGTTCCGACGAAAGCGAGATATTGAAATACCGACCACCGACTGTTTCGGCGAGGTATTCGTACTCGCGTTCAGGGTCAATCACGATAACCTCGGTGTCGAACATGAGTGAACGTAGAATTTCGAGCTTCGTCGTGTATGACTTTCCGGCGCCGGATTTAGCGAAGGTTACTGAATTGTAGTTCTCGAGCGAGAACCGATCGAAGAGAATCAACGACGAATTGTGACGGTTGATCCCGTAGAGAATGCCTCGATCTGAGGTGAGGTCGAATGAGATAAAGGGAAAAATCGATGACAGTGGTGCGGAATTAAGTTTCGTGTGTACATCGAGTTCGTCGGTAGCAATCGGTAGCACCGAGCGAAAACCTTGCTCTTGTTGAAAAAGCGCAGGCCGAATGTACACGAGACGAGATTCAAGAACTGAGCGAATTTCGGATTCAGTCTTATCAACTTCCTCGCGTGTCGCTCCATAGATGGTCATGTAGAGGCCGACATCGAAGATGCGCTCCTGCGCTTGCTGGAGTGAGTCGCGCAATTGTTCCAAGTCGGAATACGCGGTGTCGAGCATAGGATCTCGCACCATCCCCTTTTCTTCTCGGGTGGAGATCTGGCTCTGAACCTCGGCAACTTTTTTCTGAAATTTGCGGAGCATTTCATTCGTATCCATCGGGTGCACGAAAATGGAAATGTCGATTACTTTATCCATGTTGATGATCGGCGCAAACCATCCTGTTGTGAGGAAGCGCGGATACGAGATGACAAAGAATGTGCGTGCTATCTTTTCTCCCAAATCGAGCTCATGAGAGCTGATCTTGAGTGCGTGGGGCGCAATTACATCCTGCAAGTCGAGGACACCGGTTTGATAGATCTCGTCCGGAAGTACCGGCAGCACATTAGGGCCGAGTTCCTCCTTTTTTCCTAGGCCGAGTGATTCGAAAAGTCCCATACTATTGTTGTTGGAGTGCCATTGGTTTTGAGTCTTCACCGGGATTGAACATTTTGTACAAAAGCTCGATGGCTTCTTCGGTGCCGAGCTGTACGGTGCGCACGCCGGTACGCACGAGCCCTTGCTGTACGATCGCGATGCGCTGCTCGAGCTGTGTTGCCTGCTCCTCGAATGTGCGGTTTTCCTCTGCTACGT
>JBKJSQ010000029.1:0-6025 GCA_046594495.1 Minisyncoccia bacterium
CCGAATTAAAGCCGGAGATCCTCCTCGTTGGAACCGCAAAAAGGAAGGGTGCATTTCAAGACCGTGTCGCACAGATTGTTTCGTACATGGAAACGCTTCGCGAGATCGAGTGCGAAGCCGTCGTCTGCTGCATTCTCGGCCCAACACAAAATACTTACACCGGCAGTATTGAAGCGTGGTCCGAAGCAAGTGCATTACCCGCTCGAGATGCCATCATCAACATCCAGCGGCTCTGCGATGACATTGCGGCGCTTGGCGGACAATCAACTGCGACGATCAAGCTCGCGCTCTCTCGCTCGGTCATAAAGCAAGCTGCGTAATTGTTCTGTTTGATTATCAAAAGCGGTCGCCTGTGCGACCGCTTTTTTATTTTGCACATAGATGTAAGTAGGTGTGACAAGTATGAAAAGAGCGGCTGTGGGAGACAGCCGCTCTCGACTCTACTCGAACGTGAGGGGTTTTGACTTCCCTTCGGCTTCGAGTCGTAACACATTCACGACAACGCGCAGTTTTCCAACGGGCCACAGTGACCACGTCTGATTATGCGCGCAGAAGTCTTTGTTCTGCGTTTCTTCTGAAGCCTTCGCAAGAAACCACGCTTCAAGAAGAAGCGATTCCGTATCTTGCGTTAGGCCGGGATGTCCCGGTCCATCATCTTGACCTCCTGAAAGTCGTTTTGACACATGTCCCAGTCAACGACTGAATACCGGGATATCTATATGCTACCCCACATAAAGCGCATGCGCATGCGCCACTGAGGGGCCCCTCAGTACGTATTTGTTACCCGAGCTTTTGCAGGTACATTGAGAAGGTGCGGCGTTTCCACGCGCGCTCTTCGCCGATCTTGCCGCGATTGATGTGCTTGTGAGACTTCTGTATTTTGTGAATCTTGAAGTACGGCTCGAAAAATTCACGCGCGTCTGCTTCACGCCACACATGTTCATGTACGCCAATCTTTGGATGCACGTATGCCCCTTCTTCATCGGACGGATGTTCTTTGACGAGTCGCTTTGAATGCAAATCCCCATCGGCTAGAAATGATTTGAAAAACAACCATCCTCCCGGCTTGAGCACGCGCACGATCTCTTCAAGCAAGCGCTCGCGCTCTGCACGGCGCAGAAAGTGCGAGGTCATCATGTCGAGCACGAGGGTAGTGGAATTGTCGGCGTCCGGCAGGGGTTCGGTCATGGATTGCACTTCGAACGTAAGTGGCAAATCTTCGGCGTTGTTGATAGCCTCGGTAATTGCAATTTCCGAGATGTCGTAACCGACACCATGCATCCCGTAGTTGTTTGACATGTAAATGATATTGCGGCCGTTCCCGGTGCCGATATCGATGATTTTTGCGATTGGGTTGAGGAATTTGCGGCCGTGATCTCGCTCAAGATAGCGGACAAACTTTTCTAAGTCTTCCGAAACATTCATAGAGAGCGCGAGGTGTTCGGCTGTCTGGTATTCCTTATTCCAGAATTCCTTATGCTTCCCTGTTCCCTGCGGAATAAGGCGCTTCTCTCCCCCTCTTAATTTTCTGACTTTTCGTCCCATAATGTTTTTATTTTACGCTACTTCACTAAGTAAGCTGAGAGACGGCCCAGATACGAGACACGGGAAAGGCGGAATCTCGAGCCGTACTGAATGTACGGTGAGAGTTCCGCCTGGGACCCGTAACAAAGTAGATGGGTCGTATATCAGCTTACTTCTGGAGTGGAACGCCCATGTGGCGAAGGAATGCCTCTGCCTCTTTCTTGGACTTCGCGGTCGTGGTGATGGTGACAGCAAGTCCGAAAATATCCTTTGCATCTTCGTCGGAGGTTTCCGGGAAGACTGTGTGCTCCTTGAGACCGATCGTGATGTTGCCCATTTCATCGATCGCGGATACCTTGATGCCACGAAAGTCCTTCACACGAGGAAGCACAATGTTGACCAACTTGTCGAAGAACGAGATCATGCGTGCGCCGCGAAGCGTTACCTGAAAGCCGGAGAGATCGCCAACACGAGTCTTGAAGTTTGCGATCGACTTTGTGGTGTTGCGCTTAGCAGGGGCCTGACCGGTAATTGTGGTCAAGCGATCAAGAATAACTTCGAGCTTTTTCTTGTCTTTGATCGAACCGACACCAGTGGAAACGATCACCTTCTGGAGCCGTGGCGTCTGCATGATGTTCTTGTAGCCGAAATCAGCCTTAAGAGCAGCGTGCGTATTTTTCTGAATTGTGTGTGCGTCCATATGCTTATTTGATTGTCTGTCCACTCTTTACTACACGCGTGCGACCGCCGTCCTTATCCTTCTTTATGGTGATGCGCGATGGCTTTCCAGATTTCGGGTCTACGATCATAACGTTTGATACGTGAATCGGCATTGGCTTCGAGATGATCTGGCCGCTTCGTGCCTGCTGTGTCGGCTTGCGGTGACGTTTACCCATGTTTACGCCGTCGATGATCACTTTGTCGAGCTTCGTGAATACCTGTGTGATAGCGCCCGATGAGCCCTTTGCCTTACCGGCAATCACCATTACTTTGTCTCCTTTCTTGAGTTTCATATAAGTTTACTTGTAGTGAGCTTGTCGAACTAGAGGATTTCCGGCGCGAGCGACGCAATTTTCTGATAGCCTCGTTCGATGACCTCGCGCGGGATTGGACCGAAGACGCGGTTTGCCTTTGGCTCCTTCTTGTCCTTTTCCACGAGCACAACTGCGTTCTCGTCGAAGCGGATATAGGAACCGTCCTTGCGGCGGAACGCCTTCTTCTGTCGCACAACAACAGCGCGGTGCACATCCTTCTTCTTCACCGCTTTACGTGGCTGTGCGGTCTGGATAGAAAGCACAACTTCGTCGCCGATTTCAGCGTATCGCTTCTTGGAACCTCCAAGAATCTTGAATACACGTCCGATCTGGCCGCCGGAGTTATCTGCAATTTTTACGAGTGATCGATCCTGCAACATACAATTATTTAGCTTCGCCTGCGGTTACGATGATGAATCGCTTCATCTTTGAAATTGGTCGGGTTTCTTTGATGGTTACCTTTGCACCCACTTCTACCGTGTTACCTGGGTTGTGAACGAGGAACTTCTTGGACAGACGCATGTATTTCTTGTACTTCGGGTGCTTCACGTAGCGCTCAACCTGTACGGTTACCGTATCTTTCATCGCCGATTTTACGACGACGCCTTCAAATGTCTTTCCAGATGTAATTTTTGTTTCCATACGGGTTATTTAGTTTCAGTCTGAGCTACCTTACGCGAATTCATCTCAGTGAGCAAACGTGCGATTTCTTTTCGGAGTCCGCGACCCTCGCGCACATTGCGTGTTCGAGTGCCTGCCTCACCAAATCGGAACGTGCGAAGAGCCTCGCGCTTTGCCGCGACTTCCTTCTGCAGGTCTTCCAATTTCCATGTTTTAAGTTCAGCCATATAAATTTTTATCCTCGTGCAACGATTCGAACCTTTACCGGAAGCTTCGTGCCTGCCTTGCGAAGTGCTTCACGAGCCATCGCCTCAGGTGCGCCATCGATTTCGAAGAGCACGCGTCCCGGTCGAACATCAAACACGTAGCCTGCGAGATCGCCCTTTCCAGAACCCATGCGTACTTCTGCCGGCTTCTTCGTGAATGGTCGGTCTGGGAAAATGCGAACCCAGATCTTTGCACTCTTCCCTGCTGCGCGGGAAAGCGCACGACGAGCTGCTTCGATTTGATTTGAGGTAACGCGATGCTGACTCATAGCCTTCAAGCCGAATGAACCGAAGGCCACCGTGATACCACGGGTCTCAGGGGCAACACGACGTGCGCCTCGTCGGCGCGCGTTCTGCCATTTTCGGTGTTTTACTTTTTTAGGTGCCAACATACTCAATTATTACTTTTCTATTGATCTTTCTTATCGAAGATGTCGCCGCGGTAGATCCACACCTTTACGCCGATAACACCGTATGGAAGGTATGCCTTTTCCTTAGCAAAGTCGATGTCTGCGCGAAGTGTCTGGAGCGGTACGCGGCCACGCTTAATTTCTTCTGAACGGGACATTTCTGCACCACCCAAGCGGCCTGATATACCGATGCGCACTCCCTGCACATCACGGTTTGCCATAACCTTCTCTACGGTTTGCTTGAGCACGCGGCGGAACGTCTGGCGCTTCTCGAGCCCTTCGGCAACCATGTAGGCAACAACCGGAGCTTGCGATTCTGGTGAGCGAACTTCTTCGATATCGATTCGGACGAGGTTCCTCCCCTTCGGCGCACCCTTTACAGTGCCCACCACCTTCTCAATTTCCTTTACGAGCTTCTGGCTTCCCTCACCTCCGCGACCAATAACGAGACCCGGTCGGGATGTTTTGATGAGAATACGGATCGTGTTCTGAGCGCGCTCGATTTCTACCGAAGTTACAAACATGCCGCGAAGGCGCTTCGTAAGGAATCGACGGATGGTCGTGTCGATCATCACGTTTGTGCGGTATTCGAGCGGCGACTTCGCAAACCAGCGTGACTTCCAATCACGGATGATGCCCAGGCGATGTGCGTATGGATGTACTGTGTGTGTCATAAAGAAATAGTAAGTAGAAGGTAGTTAGTAGAAAGTAGTTTAATTCGTTTTCTTTTTAGAAACCTTCTTTACTGCGGTCTTCTTAGGTGCCTTCGACTTCTCCTCGGTTGCTGAATCTGCCGACTTCAGAGTCTTAGTCGAAGGACCTGCCTGCGCAGGTAGAGCTGCACCGTGTGCACCGAGTTCGAGGGTTACGATTGAAAACGTCTTTGCATAGCGTGCTGCGCGACCACGTGCCTTTGGCATGAAGCGACGCATGACCTGACCCTTGTTGACTGCAATGGCCTTTACAAAAAGCATATCGAGCTCTGCACCATTGTTTTGCACTGCATTTGATACTGCAGAATTCAAAAGCTTGAGCATCGCCGGAGACGACTTCTTTGGGAGGTACGTGAGTGCCTGACGCGCAGCGTCTACTGACTTACCGCGAATCAGGTCTGCAACGAGACGAACTTTACGTGGTGACTGATTGTAGTTTTTGAGCAGGGCCTTCATAACAGTTAATTATCTTGATGTTATTTCTTCGCTGCCGTTGTTGCAGCTTTCGCAGCCTGTGCGGTAGCAATTTCCTGCTGCTTTGCAGCCTGCTCTGCATCCTTCTGCATCTTACCGCCATGTCGATTGAAACGGGTGGTCGGAGCAAATTCGCCGAGCTTGTGTCCCACCATGTCCTCGGAGACGTACACCTGATCAAAGTTTTTTCCGGTGTGTACTGCAAAGGTGTAGCCCACGAATTCAGGGGCGATTGAGCTTGCGCGTGCCCATGTCTGAATAGCGCCGTCATTCGGCTTGCGATTAGACACCTTTTTGAGGAGCTTTTCGTCTACGTATGGTCCTTTTTTTGAGCTTCGCATAATATTTTATTTGGTCAATTGAAAACCCGCGTTTTGCGGGAGTTCGTGCAATTTATACGAAGTAGCCTCTAATGTCAACTAATTTCAAGCTATATTGAAGGTCGTGTTGCAAGTTTGTATATTTGTGGCATAGTAACGACTGGAAAAGGTTGCCGACAATGGAGTTAAGCCATGAAATACGTACTCGCTTTGGATATCCGGAGTATGGATTCTGCAGATCCGAAACTCGAAACGGCACTCAGGCAGTGGACCGGTCAGCTTCTGCCAGTCGGAACCGAGGTATTCATTGATTGTGGTCAATGTGAAGGCTACATGACAACCGTCGTCGGCCACAATACGATGCTCAAACCACTCGTCCAGATTGGTGACGAGCACGTCGAGATTAAACTCGAGTTCACAGCTGAAGCTCGCGTAGAATTTCCCACCGATCAGAAGTGGGCAGCATCACAGGTCGCCTATCTGCTGAGCGAAGGTGGATGGAAACTTCGCGAGTGAATAACTGGAGTACGACATGACCAAGAGAACATTCACACCGTTGTTCGATGACGATATTGATCGACTGAAGGCTAACGTGGACCGCGCTTCGGCAGCTGTGCGGAAACGGCTGGACTCGACTCGAGTTAAACCGCTCGAGCCGGTGTC
>JBKJSQ010000071.1:0-2942 GCA_046594495.1 Minisyncoccia bacterium
TCGGAATTGATGATTACTGCACGCTTTTCGCGCTCTGCTTCTGCTTGCTTCGCGATAGTGCGTTCCATGTCCCCAGGGAGCGAAACATCCTTTAGCTCCACGTTGTTCACCTTGAGGCCCCATGCGTCGGTTTCTTTATCAACGATTTCACGAATTCGTTCCGCGATTTGCTCACGATTAGGCAAAAGCTCATCAAGCGTAGCCTGCCCGACGATGTTGCGCATCGTCGTTTGTGCATACTGCGATATCGCATACCGGAAATCTTCCACCGCGATAATTGCATTTTCTGCAGACTCCACTCGGTAATAAATGACTGCGTTCACAACGACTGATACGTTATCGCGTGTAATCGCCTTTTGATCCGGCACGTCCACTGCTTTCACGCGCATGTCGACTTTCTGGTAGCTCTGAAATACGGGAATAATAATGCGCCAACCCGGATTCATAATTCCGGTGAATCGTCCGAATGTAAATTTAAGCCCTCGCTCGTACTGGTTAATCTGCTTAATACTGATTAAAAGGATGGAACCTACAAAAATAATAAATAGAAATAGTGGATTCATAGATACAGTATACCAAGGCTGAAAAGTAAGTATTCAACGCTTAAGTCGTACTATTCAAAACGCCGGCACAGGTGCCGGCGTTTTGAATCGGTCGAGGTGACCGAAAATTAGAGGAGTCGGAAGCCGTAGGCCACCAAATAGCCGCCGATGAGTACCGCCGCAACAGCACCACTCATAAACCATTCGGATCGGTTGAACGATTTGATGAACTTTTGCGTTGTGCGATACGGCGAGGCGAGGTAGATCAAACCCTCAACGAGCAACATGTACCCGATGACCGAGAATACTCCCTGCACATCCCACGTGATGGTCGGGAATGCGAGCACGAGCGCAAGACCCGCGCCGATTTCGATGATTGCGAGCGTGAGCAGAACCGGTCGATTACTGGTGAGCTCAGAAATCGCAGGCATAACTGCCTTACGTCGAACAAGAATAATGATCCCGAGGATCAAGAAATACAAACCAAACAATTTTGCGAGAAAGATCTCCATGCAAATGTAAATTAATCAAAAAGAGAACTAATAAATGTATGAGGACAGCGTATCACGCGTCTGCGACTCCGATACGTCAATAGCGCAGCGTGTGTGCATATCTCTAATCAACTTCTCTTTACAAAAAAACGCGCCCCGAGGGCGCGCTTTTTTAAATCGTAGAATCGCTTACACGCTGCGGAAAAGCCGCACGATGAAGAGCAACACCACTGCACCGAGAACTGCGACGACGAGGCTGTAAATATTAAAGCCTGAGACGCCGGACGAACCGAATGCGTTGAACAACATGCCGCCGATGAACGCACCGACGACGCCGACTACGATGTTCAGGAAGATACCCTGCGAAGCATCGGTACCCATGATAAGAGAAGCAATCCAACCGGCGATACCGCCGAGAACGAGAAATGCAATAAGTTCCATACTTATATTTTAGTTATTAGCTACTAATAAATGGGTGTGCCCGCAGTGGCGCGGGTATAGATACACTACCGAAGCGCGAGTGTAGAGAACATGAAGATGTTCATGATGACTTGGCATATCTCCCTTCCCCATGCAGAATGGCTCTACGTATGAAATCCCCAAAAATACCAACGTACACATATCCAATGCGTATCAATAAATACCTCGCATTTAAGAAGATCTGCACCCGTAAGGCAGCGGATGAATACATTACCAAGGGCTTGGTCTTAATAAATGGCAAAAAGGCGGCGCTTGGCGACAAAGTACAGGAAACTGACACAGTGGTTCTCGATGTACCAAAGCAAACATTTCGCTACCTTGCATACAACAAGCCACGCGGCATCATCACACATTCCGCTCAAAAGGATATTGATCCAAACGAGAAGGATATAAAAGAAGTTATGCCGGTCGAAGGCGTATTCCCTGTCGGGCGACTCGATAAAGATTCGTACGGATTGATCATCTTGACCGACGACGGACGGCTCACCGATGCGCTACTCAATCCCGCTAACGAACATGAAAAAGAATACGATGTAGTGTGCGCGCACAAGTTACCGAGCTATTTTAAAGGCCGACTGGAAGCCGGTATCGACATCGGCGGGTACACAACAAAGCCATGCACAATCCTCATGCGCGGTGATAAGAAATTCACCATCAAATTGACCGAAGGAAAAAAACATCAGATCCGTCGAATGGTTGGCGCGCTCGGCGCAAGCACCGTCGATTTGCGCCGCACTCGAATCCTCAATATTGAGCTCGGTGCGCTAAAAAGTGGACAGTTTCGAAAAATAAACGGCGCAGAACTGCATGCGTTCCTCAAAGCGGTTGGTATATCGAGCTAATTAAAGAGCGCAGCGAATTGCCCATACCCCTCTTTCTCCAGGTCCGCCTTCGGAATAAATCGCAGAGCGGCGGAATTCATACAATAACGCAGGCCGAGCGGTGCCGGCCCGTCGTTGAACACGTGACCAAGGTGTGAGTCGGCGTGTTTTGATCGAATTTCAATGCGCTCAATGCCCAGCGCAGCGTCTTTCACTTCAATGATATTTTCTGCGACCAGCGGCTTGGTAAATGATGGCCAGCCGGTATCAGAATCGTATTTATCAATCGACGAAAAGAGCGGTTCACCGGAAACAATATCCACATAGATTCCAGCCTCAGTATTATCCCAGTATTCATTCTTGAACGGCGGTTCAGTACCGTTCTTCTGAGTGACTTCGTATTGAATTGGAGATAGCCTCGCCTGCACGCGCTCTGCAGCATACTTTTCTTCCGGTAAACGAGTGTCGAGTGCTTGATCTCGACCTTTCTGATGCCCTGCCGCCATAACAGCAGCGGCAAGCGCGAGGAGCATCACGGCGAGGAACGAGAGCTTCAGGCTCGTGTTCATGTCACCAGCCTAGCACGTGTATTTTTGTATGCACGAGAT
>JBKJSQ010000047.1:0-2851 GCA_046594495.1 Minisyncoccia bacterium
CTCGATCGTGACAACAGCTCCCTTCTGAGAGCCGTTGAGTATTTTTACCGAAATTGTTTGATATGTCGCATCTACTCCAGTCCCGGGTATTGGCGCTATTTCCTGCGAAATCACACTCAATACCCGCGCTTTCATGGTCTCTGTCTGATCGGCCACGAGATCCTGCGCCGAACCAATTAGAGGAGTGGCACACAAAAGCGCAATACCGAGAGTCATCATTGCCTTCAAATACATCGAGCGATTATACGTTGCAATACGCATAACCCGCTTTTCCACTTGCAACTAATTTGCATCTAGGTATACTCGTACTCATGAAGAACGATCTTGTTGCAACACTTTTACGCAGCGCCTCATTACGCGCAACTAATCACCGTATAGCAGTGCTAACCCAAATGAATACTGCTCATACTCCACTTTCGGTCGAAGAAATCCATTCCGCACTAAAACATACGTCGATTGACCGTGTAACTATTTATCGAACTTTACAATCTTTTGCAACCGCGCACCTCGTACGCGAAGTCGATCTAAAGCGTGGGCACGTTCTCTACGAGTTGTATGACGATCACGACCATCATCACCTCGTGTGTACAACATGCGGAAAGACGGAAGATTTTACGGGATGCGATATTGAGTCACTCGCGTCGCGCGCGCTACGATATAGTAAATCCTTTACGAGTATTACCGAACACTCGCTCGAGCTTTTCGGCACATGCACCTCGTGCACCAGCTAATATGACTGCGCTTTTTTCCCTCATTGCCGGATTTGCTGTCATGGCCGTATCGCTTTCAGGCGTTGTATTCACTTCACATCGGTTGGGTGCGTGGCTTACACCGCGACTTACCTACTTCGCAACTTTTTCCGCGGGCGTACTATCCGTACTTGCGTATCACTTGATCGAGGAATCCTTGCACGAGGCATCATCGTTTGCAGTTGTTGCCGCATGCATAGTGATCGGCATCGTTGCATTGGAAATTATTCATGGTCTCGTCCCCGATTCACACCACCACCATGAAGCAACTGATCACTCTCATTCAGAAATCGACGGTAGGCGTGTACTCATATCTGACGGGGTGCACAACATCACTGACGGATTTCTCATCGTTAGCTCATTCCTCGCAGACTGGCGTATTGGAGTGGGCGCAACAATTGGAATCATGTTGCATGAGAGCGTGCAGGAAATATCGGAGTTCTTCGTGCTTAAGCACGCCGGATACACTAATCGACAGGCACTCACCTACAACTTCATGTCTTCTTCTTCGATATTTATCGGCATTGCAATTGCACTACTTTTCGCCTCATCGCAGGGCTTGTTGTCTGTTCTCGCCGCTCTTGCCGCAGGAGGATTCTTGTCGGTCATAGTCCGTGACCTCATTCCAAACGCTGTTGATTCGGCGCGAACAAATGGTCGCTGGCCCCAGCACATCGCGGCATTATGTATAGGCGCAGCTCTCATGCTCACGCTCGCAATTGCAATACCTCACGAGGAGGAGGAATCTCATACTCAAACTCGCGAACACTCTTCTCTAACACACTCAATCTAACTTATATAAGCGATTTCTCGGGATTGAACAGGAGTTTTAAGATCGCCATACGAATGAGAACGCCATAGCCGACCTGCTTGAAGTAGACAGCGTGTGGCGATTCATCCACCTCCGGAGTAATTTCGCCCACTCGTGGCAGCGGATGAATGATGATCGAGCCTTCCTTCATAGAATCAGCGAGCGGCTTGTCTATCACATAATGCCCTTTTGTGCGTTCATACGCTTCCGGTGTGAGGCGCTCCTTTTGAATGCGAGTTTGGTAAATAACGTCAGCATCTTTCATGGCGTCGGCGAGAGAATTCGTTTCTTTATAGGTTACACCGTTATCTGCAAGATGCGATTTCAGCTCTTCTGTCATAGTGAGTTCCGGCATCGATACGCCAGTTATCGTGACGTCTTTGAACTTGCTTAACAAATACGAAAGTGAGCGTGCTGATCGGTAGTACCGTAAGTCACCTATGATCGCAACATGTGCGCCATCGATTCGTCCAAATTCTCGTTCGATGGTGTAGAGATCGAGCAATGCCTGCGTTGGATGCTGTCCGGCACCGTCGCCCGCGTTAATAATCGGAACAGCAGATACGGCGGCGGCCCGCTCCGCCGTGCCGAGATCCGGATGGCGAATCACAATGGCATCCGCATAGTTATTGAGTACGCGAATCGTATCTTCAAGCGTCTCGCCTTTTATTGCGCTCGACATCTCGTTGGCATTCTCAGCAGTGATTACCTGACCACCAAGACGAAACATCGCGGACTCAAAAGAAAAGCGCGTACGAGTGCTCGGTTCGTAAAAAAGTGTAGCGAGAATTTTGCCATGCAACGAATCGTCGCGATGATTCTCCATAGATGATGCAATGGAGAAAAGCTCTTTGAGTGAAGCTCGGTCAAACTGCTGGGTTTCAAGCAAGTGATGCATCGAAACGGATTATATACCCTTTTTACCTATCGAATTGAGAGCACCGCACTACCGATTCGCCACCACGAAGTAAGCGTGTCCAAAAATCCACCCGTGGATTCAGGTGAGCCTGTGTTTGGAATGGCAGGTAGCGAAGCCGAGACTATGCGCTCTGCACTTAACATACGTGATCGCGTATTCAGGGTTCCAAACGCCTTGATGGTTTCTCCCGGTACCAGATCTGCGAGAGATGCACGGTTGCCGTCTTTCGTCATAATAGTGCCTGTACCAATGAGCACAGTGCTCGTACCCGTATCTGTTTGGATTACGAGCGAACCCTTTGATGACTCGATAACACTCCCGTCGAGGACGACCTTGCTTTGCAGCACTGTTTCGTTTCGCACCGATACTGCA
>JBKJSQ010000146.1:0-3522 GCA_046594495.1 Minisyncoccia bacterium
ACAAATCGCAACCTTGCCCGCGCCTGGTGTAGTTGACGCGGCGTCGTTGTCGTCATTGTGACCGGAGTTGTCATTTCCCTTTTTGCCGAAGATCTTGTTCAGCAAAAAGGGAAATGACAACTCCGGTCACAATGACGACAACGACGCCGCGTCAACTACACCAGGCGCGGGCAAGGTTGCGATTTGTCACAAGGGTAAGAACACTATCTACGTAGGAGGATCAGCAACGTGGGCACATGTTGGTCATGGCGACACCATGGGCGCGTGCGCAGGTGGTGGAAACGGCGGCGGCACAACCACTCCAGATACCACAAAACCAGTTATCTCGAACGTTTCTGCCACCGCAATTACAACCACCGGTGCAACAATCATGTGGAGCACCAACGAAGGCACAACAATGCAGGTTCAGTACGGAACAACCACAGGATACGGTTCATTGAGCTCACTTGATTCCACGCTCATGACTTCGCACTCTGTTGTACTAACCGGCCTCATGCCAAACACAATGTACAACTACGTAGTGTGGTCTAAGGATGCTGCAAACAACACAGCTACTTCCAGCAACATGACGTTTACCACAAGCGCGCCTGATATGACGGCACCGGTTCTCTCGTCTGTTATGTCTTCAGCGGTAGCTACAACAACCGCAACGGTTTCTTGGACCTCAAATGAGGCAGCAACGGGCAAGGTGTACTTCGGTACAGCTAATCCGCTTGTACTCGCGTCAGCGTCTGCTACAAGCTCGGCAGCACTCACGACAGGACACACGTTATGGCTGTCAGGCCTCATGGCAAGCACGACGTACTACTTCGTAGTGGAGTCTAAGGACGCTGCAAACAACACCGCGACATCGTCGCAGATGTGGTTTACAACGACCAACTAAGCGTCTCCAATAACGCTACAAAAACACCCCGCTCGGGGTGTTTTTTGTTTTGTGGCATAAGCTAAAACTGCATTGACACGTGCCGTTTGCTGTTGCAATCTGTGTCGATTCACCCCTATGTCAACCCCAGCGCCAGTTACTTCGAATACGTCACAAGAGGCAAAAAAACAGGCCGGATCACTGGTGCGAGCTGAGCTTGAGAAAGGTGCAACATTTTCTGTAATCAGCTTTGTAGACGCGATGGTCGAGGACGCTTCGCTTGTACGCTCGTCTGATATTCACCTCGATCCCGAAGCAGGGAAGACCAAGATACGCTTTCGCATCGACGGAGTTCTACAGGATATCGACGTTATTCCCGCGCACGTGCACAACGAAGTCATTTCGCGCATCAAAATTTTGTGTGGCTTGCGCACCGACGAGCATCAAGCTGCACAAGACGGCCGCTTTCGACTCACGCTCAAGAGTGGAGGGCGCACCGACGTGCGTGTTTCTATTGTGCCAACCTACTACGGAGAAAACGCAGTCATGCGCCTTCTTTCAGATCAGGCAGAAGAATTTTCGCTTGACTCACTCGGGTTCACCAAAGAGAATCAGATAAAGATAGTGCGGGCAGTGCGTCAGCCGCACGGCATGATTCTTGCAACAGGTCCGACCGGTTCCGGCAAAACCACCACGCTCTACACGCTCGTAAAGATGCTCAATGAACCGGGTGTCTCGATCGTGACCATTGAAGATCCGATTGAGTATTCCATCGGCGGTATCAATCAGATTCAGGTAAACGAACGCACCAACCTCACATTTTCCAACGGACTGCGTTCATTACTCCGACAAGATCCAAATATCATCATGGTCGGAGAAATCCGCGACGTGGAAACTGCGGGTATTGCAGTAAACACTGCACTCACCGGACACCTCGTCCTCTCCACGCTGCACACGAACGACGCACCAACAACACTCCCGCGATTGCTCGATATGAAAGTCGAGCCGTACCTTATCGCATCCACTGTAAATGTGGCGATTGGTCAGCGCCTCGTGCGGCGCATTTGCAAATCGTGCTCGAAGCCGTACAAACTATCGTCCGCAGAAGAGAAATCGCTTTCGGAAATTATGCCACCGGAGCTACTCGCAAAGCACGGAACCTTTTACAAAGGTGAGGGTTGTGATGCGTGCAATGGCACTGGTTACCACGGGCGTGCCGGTATTCACGAAGTGCTGGAAATTTCGGGCCCAATGCGCGATGCGATTCTGAAGAAGGTCTCTGCGAGCGATATCCGCGATCTGGCAGTGAAAAACGGCATGACGCCGATGATCGTGGACGGCTTTACCAAAGCGGCTGCGGGCCTCACCACAATCGAAGAGGTGCTTCGTATGCGCTATGAATAATTTGTAATACCTATGGCTTTCAGAGACTCCCTTTCAAAAGTATTTCCTACATTTTTCCCACCAAAAAGCGGTGAGACTCGCGTCAACCTACAGCCAAAAAAGCATCCGGGTATGATTCGTTTTCCGATCGCAGAGCAAATCTTATTTATGAAGCGGCTCGGCATGGTATTGCGCAGCGGCATGCCTATTATGGAGGGCTTGCATATGATGGGCGCGGAGAGTCGCACAAAATCTGCCGGCTACATCTATCAGTCACTCGTGATTGATGTTTCAAGTGGCAATACATTGTCGAGCGGACTGAATAAATTTCCGAAAGTCTTCGGCGAATTCGGTATCAACATCGTACGTATCGGAGAGCGCAGCGGCACCTTGCACGAGAATCTTGAATATTTGGCAGGGGAACTGAAGCGCAAGCAAACTCTCAGGCGCAAGGTGATTGGTGCACTGATTTATCCTGCGGTTATTGTGTTTGCGACAGTGGGCATCACCGTGATGCTCACTGTATACATCTTCCCAAAAATTGTGCCGATCTTCGAAAGTGTGAAAGCCGATCTGCCGCTCTCAACACGGATGCTGATGATTATCAGTAATTTCCTCAGTAACAGCGGGCTTTGGCTGGTTGCGGGACTCGTCGCACTCGTTGTTGCGTACTTTGCGTTGCTACGATTAAAGAAATTCCATCTGTTCATGGATGCGGTCCTCATTAAAATCCCGCTCTTCGGCAAACTTTCTCGCCTCTACAATCTCACCAACATCACGCGCACAATGGCACTGCTTTTGAAGAGCGATGTACGCATCGTAGAATCGATTGAATTGGTGGCCGACAGTACGCGCAATCTTGTGTACAAGCGCGAGCTCTTTCGGGCACGCGATCGCCTGATACAGGGGCAGAATATTTCGTCGCAATTCACACAGCGTGGAGATTTGTTTCCGCCGCTCATGAGTCAGATGTCAAAGATCGCAGAATCAACCGGCAACCTCTCAACCACGTTCGACTTTTTGTCGGATATGTTCGAGGAAGAAATCGACGAGTTGACCAAAAACATGACAACGCTCATCGAGCCGATTCTCATGATCGTGATGGGACTCGTGGTCGGGTTCATTGCCATCTCCATCATTTCGCCTATCTACTCCATTACGCAGAACTTGGGCCAACAGTAACGGGTATGATGCACGGCCAACGAGGAATCACGATGATAGAGCTTTTGGTGGTGTTTGCACTCGTTGCCATCGTGGGCGGCTTTACGCTGCTTGTT
>JBKJSQ010000106.1:0-3457 GCA_046594495.1 Minisyncoccia bacterium
GCTCAATCGAACAGGACGCCGACGTGGTTATGTTTATTCACCGAGAAGACATGCAAGGAAATCGAGCAGACAATGAGAAAAACGGTATAACAGAAATTTTAATCGAAAAGCACCGAAACGGCCCCGTAGGCAAAGTGACGCTGCGCTTCGACGACGAAAAGGCAACCTTCCTCTCAGTTGATAAGAGCGATTTCGGCGATTTCACGCATGAGACGCAAATCGAAGGCGGCGAAAACGCACCGTTTTAGAATAGAAAGTAGAAAATAGTTTGTAGTAAGTAAAACTTGTTTTCATCTCCACTACTTACTACTATCTACTAACTACTTACTATTCATATGGATCCCATTGAGCGTTTATCGAGTCTGTTTGAAAAATTTCCCGGAATCGGGCCGCGTCAGGCGCAACGCTTTGTGCAGTACTTGCTACGAAGCTCTCCGGCACTTCGTCGCGAGATGATCGAGTCGCTTCAAGAACTCGGCGGCTCGGTCATTCAGTGTGCACAGTGCATGCGTTATTTTGGTTCATCGCGAAGTACAAAGGCTTCAACATGTGGAATCTGCTCGAATCATGAGCGCGATGACACGCAACTTTCCGTCGTCGCGTCCGACGCAGATTTGCATGCAATTGAGCGGTCGGGCACATTTCGTGGTCGCTATTTTGTGCTTGGTGGGACCATTTCCCTCGCATCGGAACAGATGACGGGATTGCGAGTGAAGGAGTTGATGCGCACTGTCAAAGACCGTTTCGAATTGAATGAAATTATTTTAGCGTTCCCCGCTAATCCAGAGGGTGATGCTACAGCGATCCGCCTAAAAGAGGAGCTCACGGCAGAATTTCCGATGGTTTCCATAACATCACTTGGCCGCGGACTCTCTACGGGATCCGAGCTGGAATACGCAGATCCGGAGACCATCAAGAGCGCTCTTGATTCCCGTCGATAACTTGACACGTCGGTATACGTGTGTCAGTGTCATTCTGGATTGATAATTCAGTCAGTCCCGTGAAAGGAACAACCCATGAGCGGACAGACGGCGCCACCCCGGACACCCGTCCGAAGACTTAGGCTGAACATTCGCATCGATATTGAGGAGCCGCTTCCCATGGTCACGACCAGGATGACGGTCAGTGAAGTATTCGATACGAGCCACACCGCGGCCGACACCGATCTGATCGCTACATACCTGTTGATGGTAGCGCGTGCGAACCTAAAGGTCGGCGATCACCTTGAGTTCCCGGTTCCGTACAAGCGGCAACGTCAGCCAAAATTCGCGGAACTCGCGGTGCTGGCAGTCGCGCATGACTCTAGACGCACTATGCTGGTCACAGCAAACAAGAGCGAGCGTGATCGCGCCTACCTCTATCAGACCACAGGTAAACGCGACAATCTGCTCAGTGACAACGAACTGGATTACATCAACAAGTCTATCGGCTCCTAAGCACTGTCGCCGAGTTCTCCATCAAACCCCGCACGCTCGCGGGGTTCCTTTTTTAGTGAAAACACTTATGCACACTTGCTCAAATGGTCCCTACTGGTGGTGCTACGCTGAATGAAGCGGATTGGAGGTGTGCCGTGAGCCAAACATGTCGTAAGTGTGGAAAGTTCTGGTGCGACCACACGGAGCAGTGTGCCCAGCAGTGTGAGGAGTACGCGCCCCCGCAGCTGAAATTTGATATGAATATACGCTCTTGCGTGCGCACTGGTGGATTTCAAGATGATGAGCGTGTTCTTGCAGCGCCCCTGAAGTGGCGCGAGCGTGTTCACGTTTCAGTCAAGCCGCTAACAGCCGCGAAGGTCGTCCACCTAACGTAGCATTCTCGTGCACGTCAAATTCAAAGGTCGCCTTTCAGCGACCTTTCGTTTTTTTTATTTAGAGTGAGGTGATTTTCACTTTCGCAAGATCCTGGCGATGCCCCTTCTTTTTGAAGTAGCGGGACTTCTGTCGGTATCGAATCACGGTAACTTTTGCTCCGCGCTTGTTGGTGACGAGTTCGCCCATGACCTTTGCACCCTTCACGAGTGGCGCTCCCACAGAAACGGCCGAGCCGTTATCGGTAAAAAGCACGTTATCAAACGTAACCTTGTCTCCCGCATTCTCGAGGCCCTCGAGACGCTCGATCTCGATGATGTCATTTTCTGCGACAACATACTGCTTGCCACCTGTAGCTATAATTGCAATCTTTGCCATAACGTTCGCGGAACTATAACCCATAGCCCCACAGAGCGCAAGAGCGTTTCGCTGACCTAATTGACTATAAGTCATACAAATGGCACAGTATTTGCCGTTGCGAATTTTCAAGGAGGTTTAGCATGAATAGGCTCTTTTTACTGCAGTACGTAAGCAACTTCAATCCAAATATCAAGCTTGCGCTGTCAATTCCCGCCCAAACTCCAGAGATTGCGGCTCAGCTCGCCAACCAAGCCAGAAAGGTTCTCAAGGGAGATAACAGCGATTGGACGCTGCACGATCTGCGTGACGGAACTGAGGTCAACCTGAATCGATAGGTACCTCAGTCCAGCACGATTTAGAAAGGCTCGCACTTGGCGAGCCTTTTACTATTCCTCCTCTGCAGCAAGCAGTGGACGGTCTGCTGGGGCAAGGTTGAGCCCCATTTTTTCGTCAGTAATGCGCACCACGTCTTTGTCTATCGCCTTGAATGCCTTATTGGACTTTTCGTAGTGATTTACCACCGTGCTCAAGGACTTTCCCATCGCATTGTGACTGTCTTCATAGGCCTTGAGATGCTTCGCGAGCTCGGCAACGTTTTTTATAATATCTGTAGCAGCTTCCTGAATCTTTGCGCGCTGATTCCCAAAAAGCACCGTCTGGAGGTACGCGAGAAAGGTTGTCGGGGATGTGATGAGCACATTCTTCTGTTTGTAGGCGTATTCAATCAGGTCATTGGCGCTCACGCCCACACTCGTGTCGTTCAGGAGGTCGTAGTAAATCCCTTCCGCAGGAATAAACATAAACGCAAACGGCATCGTGCCCTCTTCGGGTCGAATGTATTTCGAAGTCTGATCGATTTTTTTCTTAACGTCGTTCTTGAATTCTTTTCGATACTGTTCTCGGCGTACATCGTCGGTTTCGTCAAGAAAGCGTAAGTAGTTCTCCAGCGGAAACTTCGAATCAATCGGGACCAGTCCGTCGCGTGTTTTTACCACCATGTCGACAATTTCTCCGTCTTTGAAGGGGTATTGTGCTTGGAACTGACCAGGTGGTAATACATTCTCAAGAATAAGATTCAGTGAGGCCTCACCCAAATTCCCACGTTGTTTCTGATTTTTCAGAACGCTCTCGAGTGATTTCAGCTGTTCCGCAATCACGAATACCTGCTTGGTAGACTCTTTCGTTTCCGAGACTCCCTTCACAACCTCGGTGAGCTGTTGAGTTACGCGATCAGTTATTTGATCGAGCTGCTGTTGAATGTTGGAGATTGTTTTTTGTGACTGATCAGA
>JBKJSQ010000151.1:0-2723 GCA_046594495.1 Minisyncoccia bacterium
CTGCTGTTGAATGATGCAGATTGTTTTTTGTACCTGATCAGATTGCAACTGCATACCGTGGAACATCCGGTCGGTCCCCTCACCGAGCTTTTTATCCACCGCATTACGTAGTGCTTCAAGCTGTCCCTGCAAAAGCCCGAGGCTTTGAGAATCGTCGCGCATAGCCGGTTTACGGAGAATTACCACCATGAGTGCTGCAAGTATCGTAAGGAGGAGCGCAATTACTATGATTGTCCCAATTTCCATGGGTGCGATTGTATCACGCACCGTCTCGCGATTTCTGTGTGCGATACTTCATGTAGAGAGGAGTGCACCATGACCGTCATCTGGACTATCGCTATATCAATACTTGCGCTCACTGCAAACGGAGATAGAACCGAAGTGAATGTATCGTTTGAAGGATGGTATGACACTCGTGCGCTCTGTTACGCCGATACTCCCAAGAAACGCGAAATGCTTTTGAGGATTCTTGAAAGGGGCGCGATACGTCAATTGCCCCGCGGAGACGGCGTAACTATTTCTATGGAGCCCACATGCTACAAGCAACAAAAAGCTGTCGTATGAACTGTCGTCGCCCTCAGAGGGCGACGCTTTATATGTAGCAGTACAAAATGATATAGTCCTCAGCATATGCTCACAGCTCAAATTAAAACCGACATGATCGCTGCTATGAAAGCGCGTGAACCAGTCAAAGTAGATACGCTTCGCGGTGCCATGACCGCTTTTACAAACGAATTGGTTGCCAAGGGCAAGAAGCCCACAGACGAGCTCACCGACCCTGAGGCAGTTACAGTGATCAAGCGCCTCGCAAAGCAGCGCAAGGATTCGATGGAGCAATTTACCGCCGGAAATCGCCCAGAACTCGCAGAGAAAGAAGGAGTGGAACTCAAAATTCTTGAAGTATATTTGCCACAAACCGTAAGTCGCGAGGCAATCAAGTCTGTAGCAGAAGCAAAGAAAGCGGAACTGGGTATCACCGATGCATCAGGTGCTGGAAAGCTCATGGGCGCTGTAATTAAAGAGTTTGCGGGTACCGCAGACGGGGCAGATGTAAAGGCCGTTGTTACAGAACTACTCTCATAAACCTCTGTTTTCTTAACTCGACATTCATGCCACTTGGTGGTATAATATGAACAGTCAATAACTGGAGCTATTCTGATGGCACGAGAATCATTCGTAAGCGGAATCTACAAAGCCGAAGAAGATGCGTCACAAATGCCGCCCGATAATTTTGCAAGCCACGTGAGATCAATCGTGAGCAAGGCTCAGGCGGTGCGTCGTCGCAAGAAGCAGTACGGCAGCTATGCCTCGCGAGGAGCAAAGGCGACAGTCGCAAGCACGCAGCTTACTCGTCGCATCACTGGCGAGAAAGACGACTGATGTCGGCACTCTCTGATCCATTCATTCCCATATGCGTGGAAGCTCGTACGCGTGCGATGAACGAGCACGACGAGTGCCCGCAGTTGCAAATAGATCGTGCGCGCAGAATGTATGGAGAAGCTGCGTCGCGATATCACAATAAAGCCGACGTGGGTAAGATTATCCACTTCGTATTGAATGTGAACGAACCGTTCGAATCCGACGGCGAACGTTACGGATACGCCGTGGCCATTGGTCTCGGATTCTATCGGATACGATTCAAACGCGAGTCTCAACTAAAAGAGCACGAGCGGGCACACCCACTGCTTCCGATGGAAGCGTATGAGCAGGACATGTAATGTGTTCCTGCTCTTTTACTTTAAATAGCTTTCTTCGAAGCGGTGCGTGACAGGACAATAGAACATACCGCAACGAGCGCCGCCGCGCCGAACATTACAATCGCGAGCGTTGCGAACGAAAGAAAAAAAGACAAAACGAATACAAGCGCGCAAAACAATAAACGACCAATGCCCTGCCCCATATCTTTCAGTGCCGTAAATTCGTCGATATATGAATTACTATCGGCCGATTGCTCCGCTGTAATCGAATCCACTCCACGTTGCGCTATGCCACTGGTGGACTGATAGTACGTATCCACAAGAACGATTGAAATCGGAGCGGCTACAGTTCCACGCAGCATCCAGCCCGAAACAGACAGTACGGATAGAAGCGTTGGGGTTTGCACATGCGTATGCACCGGATGCAAAAACATACGAGCGACGAGCGTACACACAAAGGTGGCCGAGAGCACAAGCCCGAGAGCAAAATACGACCAATCCAAAAGAACAAACACAGCGACTGGCCATAAAAGCAATAGAGTTGCCCCTTCGAAACCGTTGAAAAATGCCTGAACGAGCGGCGCTCGATGCGACTTCGTGAACAGATGATGGAATGTCTCACGGTATTGCCAACTGAAGCCCTCCTGCGTGTTTTTGAACGAATACACAGGAATAATTGCTAAGAGTGCCACGAATGAAGCAGCGGCGAGTACGTAAATCGGAGCAGCGCCTGAAAGTGACAAGGTGTAACCGGCAAGCGCGGGTATGAGCGCAAGTACGAACTCGCTCCAACGTGCCGACCCATGCTTCGAAGCTGCAAGCTCGTACGGAATCCAATACAATGATCGATACAATCCCATACAAACGGTAAAAAGTATGATTCCCAATGGGATAGAGCCGAGTGCGCCAGAAAATGCCATCGAAAGTACAGCAAACGCTGCAGCGAGCGCGAGGAGCGCATTAACAAGCATCCCCCGTATTCCGTGTCGGAGCCTTCGGGCTGTATAGGGTGTAAGCAGAATCGCG
>JBKJSQ010000154.1:0-3349 GCA_046594495.1 Minisyncoccia bacterium
ATTTATGGATCAGATGCAATTGCGGGCGTGGTTAACTTCGTGCTGCGCCGTGATTTCGACGGTGTCCAAGTCCGCGCTCAGGCGGGAATCACCGAAGAAGGTTTCGGCGGCAACCAATATATTTCTGGTATGTATGGCAAAAACTTTGCTGACGGACGGGGCAATGTGACGTTGCACGGTGAATATGCCCGAACTGATCGCGTGTTTGCATCGGATATTGGAGCGTTTCGCCGCGCCGATAACTTCGTTGTCATCGACGCTGACGGCGGAGCCGGCCTCGTAAACGGCGGCGACGGTTTCATCGATCGCAATTACTTCACTAATCTTAGCAGTAGCACTATCCACTTCAATGGACTGGTGCCGATTAACCAGCGGAACATAGCAAATGCCGGTCTGTGTGGTAATGCGACAACGGCAAACAATGGCGCACCAAACACGGCAGGCCCAGCATTTAATTGTACCTATTTCTTTACTGACGCGGGTCGTCTCGTCCAGCAGACCGCCGGTGCGCGCGTCGGTACCGGTATTAACCCGACGATCGTCAACAGCAACGGCCAGACTGGCCGTGAAGGAAAAACGGTTTCGGTCCTCCCGTTCACTGAACGTTACAATTTTAACTTTTTGGGACGGTTCGAATTCAGCGAAGCAGCGGAACTTTTCGTTGAAGCCAAGTGGAATCGCGTGAATGCCCTCGGTAACAACGCTGGCCCCTCTTTCAATCAAGGCACTGGCGGCACCGTCGATTTCCGCGAGCGGGCACGTTTGGATAACCCGTTTCTTAACCCGGCAGACCGAACTACGTTGTCAAACCTGATCTTGGCGTCTGGTTGCCGTTCGGATTTGCTTGTTACTTGCCCTGCCACGGGTAACCTGACCCCAACCGACATTGCAAATATTGGCAATGGCAGTTTTCGGTTTGTAAACTCGCGTAACCTTCTTGATGTGGGCCTCCGGGATGAAAGGTTCCAACGCGACACCTTCCGCATTGTAGGCGGTCTGCGTGGTACGTTTAACGAAGATTGGGGCTACGAACTTTCGGCCAACTTTGGCAAGTTTAAGCAAGAAACGATTACTGATGGCTTCCTTGATCGCCAGCGATTTGCGCTGGCGCTCGATGCGGGCCGCAACCCTGTTACTGGTGCAATCCAGTGCCGGTCGCAGTTCGACCCGGCATCGGCGGTACCGCTAGTAGGCTTTGCTGCACCTGCCTCAGCAAATGCGGCTCGGTTGGCAGCTGATATCGCGGCGTGTGTACCTTATAACCCGTTCGGTTCACCTGATAACAGCGCTTCAGTAGCCTATTTCGCACGGACATTCACTGCAAACGCATCGCTGGAACAGCTTGTTTTTTCGGGATTCGTTTCCGGTGACATGAGCCAACTGTTCGAACTGCCCGGTGGCCCGATCAGCTTTGCTATCGGTGCTGAATACCGGACTGAGGATGCGTTTTACCAACAGGATCAGTTCGTAACGGATGGCTTTACCAACGGTGTCTCCATTCCTACGTTCGCGCCAGATAAATTTGAGGTTAAGGAAGCCTTCGGTGAGATCCGGATACCAATCTTGAAAGGCGAACCATTTTTTGAAGAACTCACGCTAAGCGGCGCCGGTCGTGTTGCGAAATATCAGGGTAACGTCGGCACTGTTTATTCCTACAACGCTGGTATTGATTACGCACCAGTTGCGGACCTCAGATTGCGGGGCAATTACAGCCGAGCGGTTCGTGCGCCTAACGTTTCAGAAACCGGTTTCCCGCTGGTGCCTAACTTCTCCAACGGCTTTACTGATCCATGCAACCCTGCGGTCATTGGCTCAGGCATTCGGCAAGCCAATTGCATAGCGGATATCGGGGCGCCTACACTGGCCACTTTTAACAACATTGCACAATCGTTACCGATCGTTAGCGGGTCCAACCCGAACCTCGATATTGAAAAGTCCGATTCTTACACTTTTGGTGCTGTTATGCAGCCGCGGTGGGTGCCGGGTCTAAGTTTGTCGGTAGATTATTACGACATAACCGTGAAAGGTGTCATTGCGAACGTATCTCCTCAAAACATTGTTAACCAATGCTATGACTCGGCTACACTCGATAATATCTTCTGCCGCCAGTTTACACGCTTCCGTGGGCCTGGTCTTGGTCCGCTAGGTGAACAACCGGGACGTGTGTTGGGTAACTCGCTTATCAACGCGCCGCTAAACTTCGCGTCGCGTAAGCGGCGTGGTATCGATTTAAACTTAACGTACCGCAAGGATTTCGGTGATATCGATTTCAACACGAACCTGATTTACACTCATAATTTCGAAATCAGCAACTTCCAGGATGTGAGAAATCCGAATTTCGAAACCCGACTTCTTGGGCAACTCGGTGATCCAAAAGATGAATTCCGGTGGGACTTCGATTTTGGCCTAGGGGATGTTACTTTGGGTTATCGTCTGCGCTACATCGGACCTATGTTCTTCAACGGGTACAATACACTATTTCCGCTTAACGACCTTCCTCCCTCGGACGTTGACGCTTTCCCCGACACAAAGTTTCCGTCGGTCATGTATCACGATCTGCGTGTCGATATCGATGTCGCCGAGGGTGCCGATGGTAACACGATGCGGTTTTACTTCGGTGTCGACAACGTTCTCGATCGCGGTGTCCCGCGTGGTGCGACGACGGCGACCGGTGGAGGTAGCGCGATTTACTCGTTCCGTGGTCGCAACCTCTACGCCGGGTTCCGCGCTCGTTTCTGATAAGAAGCATAACGCAAAAAAAAGGGGCGCCTCTCGGGGCGCCCCTTTTTTATGCGGCAGTTGCGTAAATCGTCGAGCGCTACAAAGCGGCCGTAATTAACCCCAGACGCGCGCGAACCTTGAACCTAGATTCGTCAGCAGCTCATACTGGGAGAGCCCTGTTACCGATGCCGCAGTGGCAAGGTCATAATCAATTTCGACCCAGTCACCTTCGGCGAGATCAGGAGCTGAGTTAAGATTGAGGGTAACCAGATCCATTGATACCCGGCCAATTACAGGTAGCTTAAGGTCGTTACAACATACGGTTCCTTTGCCGGAAAACGCACGCAAATAACCGTCGCTATAGCCGATGGAAATGGTACCAACGCGTGTATCATTCCGGCAGATATGGGTCGCATTGTATCCAATTGCGGTGCCTGCAGTTACGTTGCGTGTCTGAAGCAGCCGGGCAGAAAGCCGGACCACGGGCTGAATGAATGTTTCCATACCTGAACGTGCAATGCCTCCATACAGGCTTAACCCCGGGCGGGTCAGGTCAAAATGATAGTCCGCACCGAGCATGACGCCAGCGCTGTTGGCCAAGCTAAATCTGCGGGCGCGCTGCAAAGAC
>JBKJSQ010000098.1:0-4903 GCA_046594495.1 Minisyncoccia bacterium
TCGCGTTCGAAAAGAACCTGAAGTGCTACTGATCGTGCGAGGTGTCTATTTGCCATATACAAAGGAACTGAACACCTGATTAGTGTACACGCAAAAAGATAAACACCGCATGAACCCCGTTAGAAACTGTGAATTACTTTAATCGATAAAAATGTAGGTAACCATTGTGTGCGCTGTAAAGAATAGTGTTGTTTTCTAACGGGGTGAACACAATCAGAAACTGTTGATGACTTTTTCTTCGTACTCGTCAGACGGGATATGGTTTACTAAAAATATACTGTTACGGTTTAGTTACATTCCCCAAAATAAAAGGACCGGTGTTTCCGGTCCTTTTACTTTGTTGCTTCGGTTGCCTTGTCTTCGCGTATTTGGCCGCTCGCGCGAAGGTCGGCTTCTTTGCGCTTGGCTCGACGCTGATCGCGCTTTGCGCGAGCAACAACGTCGATGATTACCTTGCCGCGATACATACCCGTCTCAGGGTTGACTCGGTGTCGCAGGTGCGTGTTTCCAGACGAATCAGCGGTCACGCGTGACGTTGTGAGCCCATGATGAGAACGCCGCTTGGCGGTCTGAGAACGATTGCGTCGCATTCGAATAACCATATAGTCCGCCGATTATACAGATTGTTCACTTTTTGGCAACAACTGAGCCACCGGAGCCCAATTTCGGCTTCGCCTACTAGTCGGAGGCCATGGCGCGAGCAGAGCCAGCATGGGCTAATCGGGTACAGAAAGTCGCGCGATGTAGCACTGAGAGCCCTGATTTTGCGATTGCCTTTCGGTGTGCAAGCGTCCCGTACCCTTTATGTTCATTGAATTTATAGGATTCTAGGTGGCTCGGCAGACTCTCCATGAGCCTGTCTCTGGTAACCTTGGCAATGACAGACGCAAGCGCAATAGCTGGCACATTTTCGTCTCCTCGAATAAACGAGCGCTGTTGCCAGAGATCAGGCACGCGAAGACCCGCATCAAGGAGAATTTCCGCCTTGTCCGGACTCACTCCGATTCGTGTGAGCGCTACAGCTGCAGCTTCGTGTGCCGCGTTCACAATACCTATCGAATCAATAACAGGCGCATCAACAAACGCGGCCGCGTGTTTGAGGCGGCCGTGGGTTACGATGTATTCGTACAAAATTTCTCGCTGTTGTGCCGAGAGCTGCTTCGAATCTCGAAGTCGCGGTTCCCCACGAGTAGTTACGAGTGCATATGCTACGCGCCAGTCCAAATCAAGGGGCATTAAGACGGCTCCGACACAAACAGGGCCGGCTAGTGCACCGCGTCCCGCTTCGTCGATTCCGATGACGTATCTCACCCCGTAATAATAGCAAAGACCGCGCAATTGCGCGGTCCACGATGGTGATATCTTCTTCACGTTCACCAAGCTCGGCCGTATGAATTACTTCGTGTCATGCTGTCAATCTCGATCGATTGCCGCGGGTTCGGTGTAGAAAATAGCCGCTCCTTGAGCGCATACGCGAACGCGAGCACGCCGAAGCCGCACTGCGTAATGCCAAGACCAATCAGACATACAACCAGACACACCAACGCAACCGCGGTTCTCATGGTTCCCTCCCGAATTGTCGGTTAAAGCCCGACTTCAAGTACCACCGAAACTATAGGACAGGCCGTCCGTTGAGTCAATGAAAAACCAATCGGTTATACTGCCCTCCATGAGTGCGCGCGACTTCGTCCATTTGCATACGCATTCGCACTATTCTCTCCTCGAAGCGCTGCCAAAAATTGAAGACTTGGTTGAAGCCGCCAAAGACGACGGCCAGACAGCACTCGCGCTCACCGACGCCGGCAATATGTATGCGGCGATAGAATTTTATAAAGAGTGTAAGAGTGCAGGAATCAAACCAATTCTCGGAGTGGACTTTTTCGTCGCACCCCGCACCCGACACGACAAAGAGCACCGTATCGACGACAAAACATCCCGGCTCGTACTGCTTGCGAAGAACATGATCGGATATAAAAATCTCCTTCAAGTCGTCTCGCGCGCATATATAGAAGGTTTCTATTATCGTCCGCGACTGGACCGCGAACTTATCCAAGAATACAAAGAAGGGCTTATTGCGATACTCCCCTCATTTGGGGGAGAACATGCAAAGGCGCTGAAGGACGGAGTTGATGACCGCGCCCGCGAGTCGCTCGATTGGTACAAAAAACAATTCGGCGACGATTGTTATGTGGAAATCACCCGACACCACGAAATCGAAGGTCACGAAGAGCGGATGCAAAAGATCATCGAAATGGCGCAGCTTGTGGGCCTTCCGCTCGTTGCTGCGCACGACACGTATTACCTCAAACCCGAGGACGCGATAGCGCGCGAACTCGTAACCAAAATCCGCTCGGGCGGCACACTGAATCGCGATTTCGAAGGGACGTCCAATGACTTCTCGTTTATTTCAAAAGAAAAAGCAATATCACTTTTCCAAGACATTCCCGAGGCGCTCGATAATACGATCAAAATTGCGGAGCTTTGCAACGTAGAGCTCGAACTTGGCACATGGGTATTCCCCGACTTCTTATTGGAAAAAGGACAGAACGCCGATGATGAACTTCGCAAACTCGCATTCTCCGGATTTGAACGCCGTGGATTGGAACAAAACGATACGACGCTCACCCGCATCGAATACGAACTCGGCGTTATCGCAAAAAAAGGGTACTCACCGTACTTCCTTGTCGTTTCCGATCTGCTTCGTCATGCAAAGGAGCAGGGGATTTTGACCAACATTCGAGGCTCGGTTGCCGGTTCGCTCGTTACCTATCTCTCTGGAATTACGAATGTGAATCCTCTTGAATACGGACTTCCCTTCGAGCGATTTTTGAATCCGGAGCGACCTTCGGCGCCAGACATCGACATGGACTACGCCGACAACCGCCGTGACGACATGATTGACTACGTTCGCACTAAATATGGCGACGACCACGTGGCGCAAATAGGTACCTTTGGCACCATGATGGCGCGCGCTGCAGTGCGCGATGTTTCGCGCGCGCTTGGTCACCCATACGCGCTCGGAGACGCGATCGCAAAGCTTATTCCCTTCGGCAAACAGGGCTTTCCGGTAACTATTCAAGGCTCACTCGACGAAGTGCCAGAGCTCGCCGAGCTCTATAAGCGCGATCAGGATGCGCGGGAGGTATTAGATTTGGCCAAAAAAGTAGAAGGGAACGCGCGACACGTGGGAGTACACGCGGCAGGTGTTGTGATTGCACCCACGAAAGTGACCGACTTTGTGCCGATTCAGCCCGATCCAAAGGGCGGTAAAAAAATTACGCAGTACGACATGCATGCAGTGGAAGACGCCGGACTTTTGAAGTTCGATTTTCTTGGTCTGACCAACCTTTCAATTCTCGCCGATGCAGTGTCTCGCGTAAAAGAGCGGCTCGGCATAGAGATCGATCTCGATAACTTCCCGCTCGATGACAAAAAAACATTCGAGATGCTCTCGCGCGGCGAAACGCTTGGCGTATTCCAACTTGCAGGTGGTGGTATGACCACATATTTGGTTGATCTCAAACCCACCGTTATTCACGACATCAATGCGATGGTCGCGCTGTACCGCCCCGGCCCAATGAACTTTATTCCGCAATATATTGAACGCAAAAAAAATCCGGCGCTCGTTACGTACTTGGATCCTCGCATGGAGGCGATTCTCAAGAATTCCTATGGCGTTATCACCTACCAAGACGACGTGCTCCAGATTGCGATCGATCTCGCCGGTTACAGCTGGCTCGAAGCCGATAAGTTCCGCAAAGCGATGGGTAAGAAAGTGGTTTCAGAAATGGCAGCACAGAAGGAAAAGTTTACCGCGGGATGTATTGAGCGCGGTATGAAGCCAAATGTTGTGCAAACACTGTGGGAGCAAATCGAAACGTTTGCAGCTTACGGATTCAACAAAGCGCACGCAGCCAGTTACGGAAACCTCGCATACAAAACCGCGTACATGAAGGCAAACTTCCCAGTGGATTACATGGCAGCAGTTTTAACAGCGGACGCGGGCGACGTAGAAAAAATCTCAGAGGTTATCATTGAATGTAAACGCATGGGAATTTCTATTTCCCCACCGTCGGTCAACGAAAGTCGTGGCAACTTCACCGTAATGGCTGACCCTTCGACAGACTCAGTGCAAGGCAACTCTATTCGCTTTGGACTGTACTCCATAAAAAACTTTGGTACGGGTGTCGCCGACACCATCATCGCGGAGCGAGAGAAAAACGGGAATTTCGCAGATATGTCTGATTTCGTATCGCGCATTGCCGACAAAAGCTTCAATAAAAAATCGCTCGAATCATTGATTCAGAGTGGGGCGCTCGATCAATACGAACATCGCGGCATACTCATGCACAACATCGAACGCCTGTTGGAATTCCACCGTGAACTCACCAAGGCTGATGCGAATCAGGGATCGCTGTTTGGTGGACTCTCGAGTGCGCCTGCACATGCAAAGCTCAAACTGGAACCCGCGCCGGATGCACATACCGATACGAAACTCGCATGGGAAAAAGAATTGCTCGGCCTCTATATCTCGGGCCATCCGCTCGATAAGCACGCATCCAAACTCGCAAATGCCAAAAACTCGATCAAGCACGCAAAGGAGCATTTAAAGAACGTTGAAACGGTTATTGCAGGCTACGTGGAAACGGTGCAAACTATCCTCACAAAAAAGGGTGAAAAAATGGCATTTCTTAAAATTTCTGATTTGTCCGACTCGATCGAAGTCGTGATATTCCCTAACCTCCTCAAAGAAAACGACTCATTGATCGTGTCCGGCAACTGCATCATGCTCAAGGGAAAGATCTCGGAGCGAAACGGAGAAGACAGTTTTGTGGCTGAAAAAGTGAAGGCGCTCTAGGCAAGTTTCATTTTTCGTGTTTAAGTCAGGCACGTTGTTCTTACC
>JBKJSQ010000104.1:0-3523 GCA_046594495.1 Minisyncoccia bacterium
ATACTGGTAATCGTTCACAAACCTGCGCACGCGTTCCGGATCTTTGACCCCCTGCTCTTCCCAGTCGGATTGTATGAGCCCTACGGGATTCAAATGCACATACGAATATATCCAACGGAAGTATGCTTCGTTTGAAATGTGTCGACTTTTAAATCTTCCTTGGAAAAGAACTCCCGAATGTTGATGTTTTGCATTGAAGTACATCGAGTACCCAGTGAGAACTTTTTTGAGATACGTTGTTATTCCATTATGTGTTTTTTGTCTGAGAACCATGTGGAAATGGTTCGGCATCAAACAAAATGCATGTACATCAACCAAAGACTTCTCAAGTGTCCCGTCAAACATATCCGAAAAGGACCGTCCTTTTCTGATTTTGTCGGCAATATTTATAGGAGCGGTGCCGTTGGCTAAATACATCAGAAGTATAAAGCGCGAGTAGTCATCTGCGTTAAAGAAGACAGAGTTTTTATGGGCACCGCGGTTAAAAATGTGATACAGCTCGCCCTCAACGAGCGGCGTCTCTCGTTCCATCGAGAAATTGTAACCCAATTATGAAGAGACAAAAAATAAAAGGACCGACCTTTTGAGAAACGCGTGAAGGAAAAGGACCGTCCTTTTCGGGATAGCGAGTGACCGAATACAAATGACCGCATCTGCGCGATTGGGTAGGGTTGGGTAGGGTTGGAAAGGGTTGAGTCGTGCTGTTTCGGAAAAGGACGGTCCTTTTCGAGGTGGTTGGGTTGGGCTAGGTTGGGCTGGGTTCTGGCGAGAGGTTACAGAGAGAGAGTGGGGGGGTGATGATGAGGAGTAGGATGAGGATGCGCGCTACCCTATTTGAGGCGAGCGAGTTCTTGGTCGATCATCTGGACAACGGCATAGTTACGAAGCTCAGATGCTATTACTCGAGCACGATTGTACTGCGTTCGCGCTTCCACAACATTTCCCTGATCCCGATAAAACGATGCTCCCATAATGATGAGATCTATACTCTCGTTACGCTCAATATTTTTGATACCTTCCTCTAAAATCTGAACCGCCTTCTCCGGTTCGTTTGTAGCATATCGATACATCTCGTGGAGATCCGAGTAGTTAACCGACATGGTCGAATCGATTGCTATTGAGCGGCGATAGTACTCTTCCGCACGTACGTAGTCCTTCACATTGTGGAAATAATATTCACCAAGATTTCTTACAGAGATCGGTTCGGTCGGGTTGGCGGCGCTCACGTATTCATACACTTCGACAGCGCCTTCATAATCTCCCACGGTGCGATATTCAATCGCAAGATTAAACCAATCAGGAATACTTGAAGGGTTTGTACGTAATGCGGCGATCGTATCATTGTGTTTTTTCAGATATCCTGCATGTGCTTCTGCCGGTATGTGATCCGGAAAGACGAACGCTCTATCGAGCGAAGGCATGGAGCCGCTCGCAAATGGCAAAGATAAGCGAGGCATGTAGCCATCGAATACAATGGTTTTGCTTCTGAGCGCCCATACACCTACAGCGAGTACCGCTATCAAACCGATCATAATTGCAGCGATAATATTACGTACGTTTTTTGTCATCGGGGCATTCTACCCGTTTTATTCCCCATCTACAATCTGTCGTTTTCCAATGCAAAAGCCCTCTGGTCGCTACGCGCCTCCGGGCACGCCTCGCTATCCCACTCGCTTCACTCGTGGGCACCACGCTCCGGCCGGCTATTGTCATGCAAAAATACATACAAAAAACATATCTGAGCAATGCAAAAGCCCCCTCTTTCGAGGGGGCTTTTGCTGCTCGCATTGTCGCTACGAGCGAAGTGGTTCTAGCGATAGACGAATCTATGCCGGAACGACTTTGGATTACTGTGCCTTCGTTACAGCGAAGCAGTTCTGTCCGAGACCACTAGTCGCGAAGCAGCCAGCGAGACCGTAGCCGTTCGTCCAATCGATATTGGAACCCGATACGGAGGTTGTCGTTGAGAGCGGAGACCAGATGATGTTCGAAGCAGAAAGCGTCGATGTTGCGTTCATCAAGGCTACGAGCGAATGTGCTGTATCTGCCTTGAGAGCGAAGCTCGCTACGCCAGACGTAGAGCCTGTCAAACCTGCGACCGTAGCCCCAAGTGTGTAGACCTTAGACGTATTCTGAGAAACCGTTGCGTCAGCAGTGTTTGAACCACTGTCGAACAGTACTGTAAGGGTGTCGCCTGCCGTGTTGATTGAGACTACGCCGACGCTACCATTTGGACCTGAGAAGGTCGGAGATGTGAGCGTTGCTGAAGTCGTAGCAATTGCGAACGAGAGCTTGTAGAGACCGATGTCTCCCTTAGCGTCAGCAGTTACGGTCACAGACAACATCTGGTTTACACCATTTGTGAGTGCGCCGCCCGCTGCAGCGTAAGAGATAACTGGGAACGACTTGTAGACGCGGACGCCTGCAACAGCCGTATCAGATGTTGATGAAGTGTTCACCAAACCATTTGAGCCGTTTGCGCGGGTTCCTGTCGTGTCGTCGCCATCGTAATCAACCTGAACGAGTGCACCAGGTGTACCCGAGAGGCTCACACCCTGCGCAGCAAGGTCTCCCTTGACTGTGATGAGTTTAGAGCTGTTAGCCGGAATGATGACTGTTGACTGAAGTGTCGAGGTCGCATAGCGGCTTCCTGGAGTAAACGCTGCTGAACCAACCATGACGTTGCCATCCCAGAGAGTGACCGATGTAAGGTCAGACGCTGAAGACGACGCCGCACCGTTGCTCATCTGAAGCGCAATGCGCTCGAGAGTCAAAGGTTCGATTGTTCCATCGAAGCGCAAGACGGCGAGGGTTACCCCTGCTGTTCCTGCAGCTGCGACTTTGTACGACGGGCTCGAAGAATCCTTCGTGACCGTGAGTACACCACCCGTTGACGAAATCGTCATGAGGTTACCCGTGAGAGTAGCTCCACCAACGATTGTTGGGGTGATTGTCTGAGTGCTGGCTACACCAGTACCCGTGAATGTTGCTGTTGACGTTACGCCCCAGCTGAATGCTCCGGCAGCACCTGAAGGAACATCGCACTTAACAGTGATGTCCTTAGTTGTTCCCTTAGCAACTGTAAGCGAAGTGTCGAGCGTGAATGTCGAGTCCGCGGTGTCACTGCTTGCAGTACCAGCTGGGTTAACAGCTGATGAGTTCAAGCGAGTTGCACCTTCGTACGCGAAGCAGTTCGTCGGAGCTTCACCAGCACCGAGCGTGTTGCCACTGTCGGTGTAGAGGAGCTTGATCGACGTAAAGCGAACATCCTCACCAGACTGTCCTGCATCGAGTTTGATCGTGCCGACAGTAAGGCCTGTGCCCGAAACGACGGTCTGTGCTGCCGGTGAAGCGCTCACCGAAACAGCAACTGCGCCGCCCTTAACCGTCATGAGGTGACCCGTGACGATGTTTGAGAGTGCAGTGAGCGGAATCGAGTTGCCAGTCGTCTGACCGGTAACATTTGACCAGTCGGTCGACGGAGTCGTCGAAGCCTGGATTGTGTTGCCGTTCGCGAAGTCTG
>JBKJSQ010000144.1:0-8270 GCA_046594495.1 Minisyncoccia bacterium
GAGGTTACGTTACCGTCCGCAGATGCGACCCTGTATGCTGATCCCATTCGAATCGAGCAGGTACTCGTGAATGTACTCAATAATGCGGCAAAATATACTCCCGAAGGAGGAAAAATCGAATTTCGCGCAGACACCCACGGCGATAAGGCAGTTATCACCATTCGCGACAACGGTACCGGTATCGAACAAAAAATGCTCGAGCGAATTTTTGAGCCGTTCCTGCAAGTTGCACACACGAAATACGGAACGTCCGGTGTAGGCGTTGGCCTTGCGCTCGCAAAGCAGCTGGTCGAAATGCACGATGGAAAAATAAGCGCACTCTCCGCTGGCCTTGGTCGCGGTAGTACATTCGTGATCGAATTTCCCATCGTGCGAGCACCCGTTACGAATGAGGCACCGACTCAAGCGAACACAATTCCAGTACGCACTACCGACGCACTGGATATTCTGGTCGTCGACGATAATCAGGCAGGTACTGAAGCATTAGGCCGACTACTCAGCTTCCGCGGCCACAAAACGACACTCGCCTTTTCTGGTCAGGAAGGAATCTATCGCGCGGGTGAAAAAGAACCAGACGTGATACTCCTCGACATCGGATTGCCGGACGTAAACGGATATGAAGTTACCAAGCGACTCCGCGCTTCGGGCTGCAATTCGTTTATTCTTGCACTGACCGGTTACGGACAAGATGAGGACCGCCGCAAAGCACTCGATGCGGGGTGCGACGGACACCTCACAAAGCCGGTCGGATTGCAAGATATTGAGAATGCGCTCATGTCACGATTTGGACGGTAACTTCTTGCAGACATACTATTTCACCCGTATCTTCACGGGAATCTTTCATACCCTGCAATACTTTGCCCTTCAATAAGCTACCGTGAAGGAAATGATCGTTCAAGACCAAACGCAAACGGCGGCTCATGCGAGCCGCCGTTATACTTTGTCCGCTATGCGGATTAGGACATGTGTGGCGAAACGATTTTCGTCATTTCGAACATGGTGACCTCCTTCTTCTTGAAAAGCGTGAGGAGCTTCTCGTCTGCAAGAATATTGCGCTTGTTCGCAGGATTCTGCAGATCATGCTTCTTGATGTATTCCCAAAGCTTCTTCACAACCTGTGAGCGGGGCAATGGGCCCTTTCCTACGACTGCTTCCAATTCCTCCGAGAGGTTCATCGGCTTCAAGAGCGCCGGATTTGCTTTTCGTACCATAGAAATTCGTATGTGGTGGTTTTATAAATAAGTAATTATGCGCACGTCTCGACGCGGCAATTATATACCACAGGGGGGTCTTTGTCCCCACAGCTATACACGCTTCATATTGCCCCACACATATTCATATGACGCAAGTTACGTGCATTTCTCAAGCCGTGCGAGGATGTGGGCCCTAAAAATTTGAGGGCTTCGCAAATGCGACGGCATGAGATGGAGCGAGTTTTCAGTAGAAAACTACGCGTACCTCAAATTTTTACGGACTCACTCCGAGCTAATACCACCAATCCGAATACCCATAGTCATATCCGTACCCGTAGTCGTAGGAGTCGTATGCGTAGCTGTTGTAGTAGTTGTAATACGTTGGCTGATAGTAGGTTTGCGGGTAGTAATAGGAATAGTTCTGTGGGTATGTATAGGAATAGTTTTGATACTGATGCTGGTACGTCGGTTGCACGTACGTGGGCTGCGTATATGTCGGTTGTGTATATGTAGGCTGCGGTTGCGGCTGATATCGTGGGCATGGCGTGTACGAGTAGTATCCGCCACCTTGTCCCGTGCACCAGTAGAGGTACTGCTGCGTATACGACTGATGCATTTGGTTGTAATTGTAATAATTATTCGAGCTGTATAAATTTTGAGGCATCGTGTACGCTCCCCCGTTATAATTATTATTGTAGTTCGATTGTGCAAAGGTCACGGTAACGGGCACGGCGGCAATCGCGAGCGCTGCGACACCTGTTGCAAGAAGATTGAGCTGGTTGCGAAGCGTGAACATAAAGAAATAGCGTACAGAATGTACGCTGTAGCTTTGATGAAGACTGAAAATGACACTCGGTGCTACTCGACACGAGGAGCCGCGCCCGTATCGTTCACATGCTCGATATTGCCAACGCTCGCAACATTTGGATTAAGGAATGGATGTTCTGATGCCTGTCGTGGAGCTGGCAAAAAACTCACAAAGCCAATGCAAAGCACCAGAAAGACGATACCGATCATCCCGCTCATGATGTTGCTATCCATGCCGATATTCTATCACTGAGCGAGAACGCCACCGTGTATATGAACATACGAACCCTCATCGGGCACTGCGGCAATACGGTACACCCCCGTGAGATAACAACTCCCGACTGCGAACACATTTCAGTCGTGATGATCGATCCGATTATGAGGCGAATTCTGAACTTGTATCTCATGGGGTACACTGCACGTGTGAAAGTCTTGAAAATGGCTGGCGGCGTACTTCTTATACTCATTGGCTTGATAGCACTCGTAACGCCACTCACACCGGGAGCATGGCTTATGTTCGTGGGACTCGAGCTCATCGGTGTACGATTAACGATGTGGGACAAGATAAAAGAATGGATCAACAAGCGTCGAAATAAGAACACGCTGCCGCTCGATACTACTGCAGATACAACCACGACCGAATCAAGCAGTATCAGTACGACTACTATTAAAGATAATAAAGACACTTCGCTATGATCGGACACATCGGCATCTACGTAGACGATATCGAAAAGGCAAAAGCGTTTTATTCTGCAGCGTTGAAACCGTTGGGATACGAACTACTTCGAGAATTGCCTGAATGGTCTGTGATCGGGCTTGGTGCGAATGGAAATCCTGACATCTGGTTCTCACAGCGAGAGTCCGTGCACAATGTGCACGTCGCAATACAGGCCGAATCTAAAGAAGCAGTGCAGGCCTTCCATTCCGCAGGGCTCGCTGCCGGAGGCAGCGATAATGGCGCGCCCGGCTATCGAAAAGAATACGCACCAGGCTACTATGGCGCGTTCATTACAGACCCTTTTGGGAACAACTTCGAGGCCGTCTTTCAAGATCCGACTCCGGGCGAATAAACGGCACAACTAAGCCATTGTCGCGTCTTCATGATTCGTTCATGCAGGGTTAGGTAGAGTGCCTTTTTAATGACCGATGCGACAGAATCGACTACGCTACTAATCGACGCAAGCACCCAGTCACTTTTCAATTCCCTCGACGAGGGCGTAATCATATGGACGGCTGATCGGCGTATTCATTTTGCCAATGACGCTGCGCGCACTATTACAAAGCTTTCACTTATTCCCGGAAGCGAACTCGTACCCATGGCACGGGCAAACGTCCGTATTCTCGATGATCAAAACACGCGAATTACACGAGATGTCCTCCCTGTATATAAAGCATTTGATGGTGAAGATGTGCCCCGATCTGATATGCGATACGTTGATCCTGACGGGCAGCACCGCGTCCTTTCGGTTTCTGCAAAACGCATCTATGACGCGGAAGGAGAGCTTTTGTACGTGATCTCCTCGATGCGAGACATTTCGATTCGAAAGTCACGAGAAAGTAAACTCGATTTTCTCGTAGAATCGGCGAAGATACTTTCACTAAACCTCGATTTCGAGCAGCGACTTATTGAAAAAGCAAAGCTGACCGTACCGTCACTTGCGGATTGGTGTTCGATGAATGTACTCACCGATGGTGAGCTGAAGCGTGTGATCGTCGTGAACGACGAGCCCGAAAAAATGTCGCTCTTGAATGGCCTTGATGATAAGTACACTCGCGACGTAATGTATGCAATGCTCAAAGCACAGAAACCCATCTTCATCCCCCGCGTAACGGATGAGGTTGTACGTGCGAGCACTCGTTCTGATGCAGAATTTAAAGATATACAGGCCCTTGGGTTTTCTTCCCTCATGGTATTACCGATTATTTTGCATGGCGAGAGCGTTGGCGCTATGACGCTCGCCTACACCCATTCCGGTAGAACATATGATGAGTCGGATCTGGTGTTCTTTCAGGAGTTTTGCAATCATCTGTCGGTCGTCTTTGATAACGCGCGCTTGTTTGATGAGATCGCAACGCGAGATAAATCCAAAGAGATATTTCTTGCGGCACTGTCGCACGAACTGCGCAATCCGCTAGCACCAATCAAAAGTTCCCTCGAACTGCTTAAGCTGCGCGAAACGCCAACAGAAATACGCGAGGAGCTCGACATTATCGAGCACCAGTTTGATCACATGGCCCTATTATTGAACGACTTGCTCGACGTGACACGCTTTACGCAAGACCGAATCTCACTCTCATCACGATCGGTCGAATTGCGACGCCTGATAGAGCGCTCGCAGCGTGCAACGGATAGTTCGATTCGGGGGTCCGATATTACTTTGCACTTTTCGTATCCCTCGTCGCCGATCTCTATTATTGCCGATGAGACGCGCTTAGAACAGGCGGTCAGTAATTTATTGTCGAACGCCGTGAAGTTCACACCTGCAGGCGGGTCAATTTGGTTAGATCTTGAGCGACAGGAGTCGGTTGCTGTTATTCGAGTGAGTGACAACGGCACGGGAATTGCACCGGAAGACCTACCTCATATTTTTGATATGTATTATCAAGGCGCCAATAGTGGACCCGTTAATAGCGGACTCGGTATTGGATTGCTACTCGTGCAGCGCATCGTGCACATGCACGGCGGTACCGTTGAGGCAAAAAGTAACGGACGCGGAACCGGCAGTGAATTCATTATTCGACTTCCTATTGCAGAGAGCGCTGATGAGCACGTTGCCAAGACTCCCTCGCGGAGCCTTGCACACAGTTTGCGCATTGTGGTAGTCGACGATAATACGCAGGCAGCTGACTCGCTCGTTCGACTTCTCAATAAATTGGGCGCGCGAGCGACCGCTGTATATTCTGCGCACGAGGCACTAGGGAGCGAACGGCTGCATGAGGTTGATGTATTTCTGTTAGACGTTGGAATGCCTCAAATGGACGGGTATGAATTGGTTGCCGCGTTGCGGAGCTCTGGCATCACGGCCCCCATCGCAGCGCTTACCGGCTACGGGTTAACGGATGATAAAAAGCGAGCGCATGAGGCCGGATTTTCAGCGCACCTAACTAAGCCGGTCGGGCTAGCAGAACTCAATACGCTATTCGAGCAAATGCTTACGGTTGCAAAATAGATCCGCCTATCAAAACAGGTCCCTCGTCGGCTGAGCGCCCGGATGAGTACAAAATCACATCAAATAACTGGTATGATGGCGCACATGCAGAAAAAGATTCGAAAAGCGATCATACCCGCCGCCGGTTATGGCACCCGCTTTCTTCCCGCCACGAAGGCTTCTCCAAAAGAAATGATGCCTATTGTAGACAAGCCTGTTATTCAATACGTGGTTGAAGATGCGGTTTCAGCTGGAATCGAAGATATTCTTATCGTCACCGGCGCGCAGAAACGCTCAATTGAAGATCACTTTGATAATTCTTTTGAATTAGAGAAGCGACTGGAAGATAACGGAAAGACCAAAGAGCTCGAACAGATACGAGCAATTGCAAATCTCGCAAATTTTCATTACATTCGTCAAAAAGGACCGCTCGGCAACGCCACGCCAATCTGGAATGCGAGAGACTTTGTAGGAGACGAGCCATTTCTTGTTTTATGGGGTGATGACTTCTTTGATGCAACTCCGAGCCGCTCACAACAACTCATCGATGCATACAAAACGCATGGTGGAAGCGCGATCATTTCAAGTATTCGCACGTCTAAACCCGAAGACTACAAACGATACGGTTTTGCGACCGGTACAGAAAAAACACCCGGACTGATGCGCATTGAACACGTTGTTGAAAAACCAGGACCGGGTGTTATAGATTCAGATTACGCGCTTGTGTCTGGATATCTCTACGAGCCTGTCATATTTGAGGCGATCGAGGCCACTATGAAAGCGCTTGATGGCGCGCACCCCGGACGCGAGCTCGTGTACGTGGATGCCCTCAATATACTGCTCGAACAAAACCACGACATTTACGCGCTCGAGATACAAAATGGCACGTACTACGACTGCGGTAATAAACTCGACTACTTAAAGACCGTGGTTGAATTTGGGCTCAAACACCCCGACACCAAGGATGGATTTGCAGCGTTCATTCAGGCACTCAAGAACGCATAAACGCCGCAGTTGAGCGGTAATTACGGGCTTGCACATCCGTCATATGAAGTACATCATGAAATCTTCATCTTACTTTTTCTACTCTTAGCAAAGGTTTAGCAGAGATAACCACATATACTATGAAAATTCTATTGGTAGAGGATGAACAGAAGCTCGCAACGGCGCTCGTACGCGGACTGGGCCTTGAGGGATACACGGTCGACCATATCGCTGACGGTAAAAAAGCGCTCACTCGAATTTCGCTCCATCGGAGTGATTACGACCTCGTTATATTGGATCTCATGCTCCCCTCTCTAGACGGCTACGAGATCTGTAAGCAGATGCGTGAGATGAACATTACGGTTCCCATTCTCATACTCACCGCCCGAAATGAAACTGATACGAAGGTGCAGCTTCTACAAAGTGGCGCAGACGACTACTTGGTGAAGCCATTCTCTTTTGCAGAACTCACTGCGCGCTGCCGCGCATTACTTCGGCGGCCCAACGAAAAACTTCCCGAAACCTTACGGATCTCCGATATCGAATTGAATCCCGGTGAGCGCCGCGTAAAACGTTCCGGACGCGATGTGCCGCTCACACTCAAAGAATTTGGATTATTAGAATACTTCATGCGCCACCCGAATCAGGTTGTGAATCGGGAGGACTTACTCAATCATCTCTGGGACTTTAACTATGTTGGATTTAGCAACGTTGTCGACGTCCATGTCAAAAATCTCAGACGCAAGCTTGACGCAAACGGTGAGAGCATTTTGGAAACGGTGCGTGGAATCGGCTACCGGCTGGCTGAATAGTTACCGGTACGACCCGTTCTTCCGAACCGAGATCAATGTCATCAGTTTGCAAGTCGCCTTTGGCCTGGTAATCGTCGGGCTTATTGGAACTGCATACAGCATGCTGTATCACGATGTTGGCTCTGCGATTATGCAGGGTCTGAGCAGTGTGCGATCTACCGCAGAATTACAATCGGTTTCATCGTCAATCATTTCGACTACAAACAACATCAGTACACAAAACCTGATTGGACTCATCGGATCGATCGTGCTGGTAACCGTGCTCTTCGGGTACATTATTGCTCGCGTGACGCTCTCTCCTGCGCGCAATGCTCTCGCTGCTCAAAAGCAGTTTGTCGGCAATATTGCGCACGAAGTACGCACACCGCTTTCTGTTATCAAAACGAACACCGAAGTTGCGCTCCTCGAAGACAATGTTTCGACTGATATGCGCGAGACACTTATGAGCAACATCGAAGAGCTTGATCGCATATCAGAAATAATCAACAACCTCCTTTCGCTCTCCGCACTCGTTCGCCCTGAACGAATGGAATTCGCTGCAGTGGATCTTTCAGCAGTAGCAACCGATGTCGTGCAAAAATTCTCACAATTGGCCAGACGAAACGAGCAACAAATTACGCTACGCAAATCGCCGGATTGTCGGGTGTGGGGTAATAGCACCGCGCTCACGCAGATTGTGGGCAATCTCGTAAAGAACGCTGTGGTGTACACGCCTCGAGGCGGACACGTTCGCGTAACGATAGAGCCGGCTCCGAATAATCAGGTAGAACTGATTGTGCAGGATAGTGGCATAGGAATCGCGAGAAAGGATCTCTTCAGAATTTTTGAACCGTTTTACCGAGCCGATCCTTCGCGCACGAAAGGTGCCGGCGGCTCAGGACTCGGACTCGCGATCGTTTCCGAACTCATCAAAACGCATCAGGGTCGCATTACGATCCGGAGCGCTGTCGGCCGCGGAACGACAGTCTCGGTCCTGTTCCCCGGTACAAACAATAGAGCAAAAGTGGGACAGGAAGCAGATAGTCGCGATACGCTGAATGAGATCGCGGTCGATTTCTCGGGCCGTGCCAAGTCGTAGTAGCGCCGAGTCGACAGTATGCTTTCTACGGGCTTCGCACGCACGTTTGGAATGTACAACCGAGCGAAGTCGATGGTGTGGATATTCGGGAATTTTGAGGACGACGGACCGAAAACTAAGGCATTTTTCTAGCAAGAAAAATGCCGACCCGAATATGCACACTGTCGCGAAGCGTTTTCCTGCTGTACACTATCTCAACTATCAGTTTACTTAGTACAGTATGCAATCATCTCTCTACTCCGTTACC
>JBKJSQ010000158.1:0-3810 GCA_046594495.1 Minisyncoccia bacterium
GGGGATAAGTTTTCATAAGATATTTTTTTATTCTTTTCATTCACATGTCGAAATTTCGATAGCCGCAATTTTTTTAATGCACGCGTTGGACGCGAAATAGCTGTGCGTAGCGTGCGCTTCGCATTTTCGCTTTTGTGGTTGCTGCACAGTGCTGTGGCTTCGCCCTCCCCATGCATGCAAAGAATCGTTTTGCATCCAATCATGTACATGTCATTCGAAGGACTATTCATAATCCGAAAGGAGCGCTCCATTTACACGACTCATTCCTGCTTTCATCGTTTAGAGTCGATTCCATGATCGCTGCCATATATAAAACGCCCCTCGTCGGGGCGTGTTTCCTCTTGATCTATTTTGGTAGAAGTATAGGGAGGCTCACGCTCAAGAGCAACAAATGATGGCTCTAATTATAGTCATTTCGTTTGTACGAACTAATTCTACTGACCGCGCTCATACACCAGAAGTGGCGAGACCCAGTTTTCGATCATGTCACCTATCCCACCCACAGCCTGCGCTGCACCCGCGGTCATAATTGCCACTGACTCGGACTCTTGAATCTCTGACAATGTGCCTGTTCTCTGCATACCTACAAAACCCACTGAAAGCACGAGTACAATGGTGAACGTACCGATGAGCGCTTTTGGCAGCCTTCGCCTAGTCCTTTGTGCTGGCTTAAGGGCCACGCGGGGAGTTACGATCGAAAGAGCCGGTAGCGGTACTGGGGAATCCGCATGAGAAGCCAGCACATGTGTGGGCGTTGCCTGAACATTTCGTAACGGATACGGGTTCGGAGGTGTCTTTTCCCGGATAAGCGGCAGCAAATCGGCAGACTCCTGCCTATAGTTCATCTGAGGCAACACAAGCACATGTTTTGTCGGTATGCTTGCAATTGATACATTCTCTAACACATCTTTCAGACCAACCGATTGCGATTGCACCGCAGCCAAGAGCGCATCCTTCTCGGCTTTGTGAGCCACAAGCGCCTCCTTGTCTACATACCAGCGATTGCCAATCTGTCGAGACGGAATCTTGGATGCTCGAGCTAGTTGTCCTACATAATCCTGATTATATCCCGTCAATTTCGATGCTCGTGACGCCGAGATATACTCTTTTCCTTCGAAACTGAGCGCCGAGTCTGCCTCCTTCGAAGCGCTTACGACTGGAGAAAAAGAGCGAGCGGATTCGGCGTTTTTTTCGTATCCATGCAGTGATTCCATCGACACGTACCATAGACCACCCACACGCTCTGCATCTATGAGGCCGGAGCGGGATAATTGACCGATATAGTCACGGGCGTAGCCGGTTTGTTCAGCAGCACGCTTGGAAGAAACGTATTGTTTGCCATTCAAATGGAGTTCATCCGACATCGCGACAGTATATACCCTGCAAAATTGACACTCTCTCGCGTGCCCGAGATACGCTGTGGATATCTCTATTTACGCCATCTCTGCTTTGAGCATGTCTCGAATTGTCTGCGGGTTCCCCGCGCCCTTGAGAGAGCGCATACAGTGCCCAAGCAGGAACTCAAGCGCCGCATCTTTCCCTGCCCTAAAATCAGCAACGACCGTCGGATGAGTCTCGATCACGGATTTGACCGCGTTTTTGAGCGACTCTGTGTCATTGGAGATCAACAAGCCATTATCCCTAGCATAGACCTCAGGATCAGCGTCAGATTGTGCCATTACAACGAGCATGTCCTTTGCAACACGTGAGCTGATTGATCCGGCACGCACGAGGCTCATAAGTTTTTTAAAATGTGATACGGCAATCGGTATAATATCCAATGACTCCGTATCTCGGGACACCTCGATTTCCTTTCCCGACGAGGATGCGTTGATATCTCGTATAATTTTTACCAAGTCATTTGCAATATAGTTTCCTGCAAGCACGATGGATTCTGCGTCGGCACCATGGGAAACGGCATCGAAGAATGCGCCGAATTTGGCTTCGCGTACAAACGAGTCCGCGTCATCGCTCTTTATACCAAGTGATACGTAGCGCGCACGTCGCTCTGAAGGCATTTCTCCGAGCGTTGTGCGCAGCACTTCGCTCTGGAGCTCCGGGATCTCCGAGAGCTTGAGAGATGGGAGATCAGGATCCGGAAAATAGCGATAGTCTGCACTACCCTCCTTCGAGCGCTGTGCAAACGTTTCTTGCTTTACCTCGTCCCATCCCATGGTTTGTTTTTGAATAGTTCCTCCCGCGCGTACAAGCGCCTCCTGTCGCTTTATCTCGTATTCCACTGCACGCTCCATTGCTTTAAACGAATTCAGGTTCTTAATTTCTACATATCCGACACTCCGTTCACCGACTGGCGCAACAGACACATTGGCTTCCACGCGCATCTCACCACGCTCCATGTTGGCCTCACTCGCACCAAGGTAGCGAAGCACGAGCTGTAATTCACGTGCAAACGCTCCTGCTTGTGCTGCAGACTTAATAACCGGTTCCGTCACGAGTTCCATCAAAGGAACGCCCGCACGATTGTAATCGATTGTTGTGAGCCCTGTCGCATCATCATGTGTAGAACTTGCAGTGTCTTCTTCGAGGTGGATACGGGTAATAGCTACTCCGTGCAGCTCACCACCTTTAACCAAAGGATACTCAAATTGACTCAGCTGATACCCCTTTGGAAGGTCTGGATAGAAATAATTTTTCCGATCAAATTCGCTGTAGTCGGCGAGTGTTGCCCCTATTGCAATGCCAACGCGCAAAACATGTCGAACCGCCTCGAAATTGATGACCGGAAGCGTCCCCGGATGAGCGAGGCAAATAGGACAAATATGTGTATTTGCAACGGCCGCATATGGATCGTTGGTAGATGAACAAAACATCTTTGTATTGGTTTTGAGCTCTGCATGTATCTCGAGCCCAATGGTTGCCTCGTATTCCATAATGCCCGCACTGTAGCAGATGAAATCTCCCCCCTCCACCCCGTATCGCTCAGCACTGCGCACGGGCTTCGCGCGAACATCCTTACCCAAATACATCTCAGATAGTCACTCCCCAAAGGTTAGAAAGTGCCTGACGACCGTTCACAACTGAAAACAGTCCGCCATTGCCGGACTGTTTCTGGTCGGATTCACTGTGAACTTGGAGTGTGATTTAAATCCCAGCTTCCAATACATGACGCAATATAAGCCCAGCTCGGATGCCGAGATATAGCGCTATACCTTGATGCGCCACTCACCGCTCGCGAGTAGCGGCTCTGCCTTCTTGTACTTCATTTCCCTCGTTTCAGTGCCGTTGGTAATTACCACCTTGTCGTTGCGCTCATATTCGCGACGAAGAATAGGTGCCGATGTGGCTGTTATTGCCGCTGCTGCCTTGTGGATAACCTCGGACTGTTGGGTCGGCGGATGGGTTTGATTGTTAACCGACTCACTGATTGAAACGAGATTTGAGACGACCCCCGCCACCTGTGCACGGTACGATTCTTCCATTGCCTGGTAGAGCTTGAGGCCTTCTTTTTTGTACTCTACGAGCGGGTCGCGCTGACCATAGGCGCGTAGGTTTACGCTGCTTCGCAAATACTCCATCGCCTCCAAATGCTCAACCCACAAGAAGTCGATCCCCTGTAATAACATGCGGCGCACATTGGGATAATACGCATTTCCTGACATTGCTTTGCGCTCTGCGATTGCTGCGAGTTTCGATTCGTCGCCCGCGACAGATAGCTCGAGTTCGGCATCGACCGCATCATCGGATCCGGTCAGGAGTTCACGCCGTCGTCCGTAAACACTTTGGCGCTGAATGTTGAGCACATCGTCGTATGCAAGCACGTGCTTACGTGCATCAAAGTTGAGTTCTTCG
>JBKJSQ010000113.1:0-3043 GCA_046594495.1 Minisyncoccia bacterium
TTCATTCTTTTCTCTGTTTACGTCCATGTAGACATCAACGCCGTTTTTTAGTTTTGGATCACCGCTCGATTTCCAGCCTTGAACGATCCTGCGTACCATGCCAAAACCCTCGCTAAAACTTTTAATCTTGAGTAACTCCTTGAGATTTAGTGTTTCGTGAAAAGATACCCCTTTCCAACTATGTCCACATGCATAGTTGAAGCAAAAACTATTTTCTGCTTTTTCAAAATTCATTACAAGAATTGGTGTAGCGCAATTAGGGCATATACCAGATGCAACGGAATTTATAAACTTCTCATACTCCGGAGATATATTGCCATTAGGAGGGCTAAACTTTTTCAATTGCTCGCTGGCATACGAGATAAGTTCTGTTTTCCATGCTTCGGTCTTTTTTACCATTGCCCAATCTACATTCTCTGCGATTGCACCCTTGAATAAGACTCTGAAATTCGGATCAAGTGTTTTGCGTGTCGGCCGTTTATGTCGAAAATATGATGATAGTAATTCATTGTGAATGAGCACCATAAAATCATGCACATAAGTACCGATCGCCATAGCGTCGTCGTTTATACTCTGTGTTATTTTTTCAACATCTTTTTGATCCCATTTTCGCCAATCATGGCCGTGCTTGCTTGAATACATTTGCAAAATTTGCAAGTTTTCATGGATTTGTTTTTTCAATCTCTCCGTCTCTTTAAACAGAATATCCTTGGTTAGCAAGAGCGATTTGAGCGGGGCAGCCCAATCTTCAGTCACATACAACATTTGCAAAAATTTATTGGAAAAGTCGGAGTACAGATCAAAAAGTTCATGCGTGAAAGAGGTCCATTTTTTCTCTCCCTCAAATACGCATTCATGTTCAGTCCATGGTATCCACGTTCCTTTGTATTCTTTGGTCAACTTCAGATCAAACGCAATCATACTTGAACTCATGAGTATAAAAGGAGGGCGGGCATGCGCTCCAAGCTTACTGATAGAGTCCTGTATCTCTTTGTGTAGCGCTACGAATTGTTTATAAATATCGTATTTTATTTGGACTCTGTGCTGATGCTTAACGTTATTACGCTGAAGCCAGAGAGCAATGAGCCAACCGATAACAGCAACGCCGATTGTTACGGACAGAGTAAGAACATCGACGCTGTTGTTGGTTTCCATCATTATCTTAAAAGCTCATCTGGAGTTACGCCGAGTGCTTTCGCCAGTTTCGCAACCGTCGCAAGTGTTGGATTCGTTTTCCCATTTTCCGCGTTGCTTATAAATCCCTTGCTTACGACCAGTCTTCGACTAATTTCTCCTTGAGAGATGCCTATCGCAGAGCGAATGCGTTTCAAGTTTTTTCCAAATCTCTCTGCTTCGGTCATTTCAGAATAGTATATTCCGTAGTTGTATTCTAGGCTACCGTTATCGTATAATGTAACCATGCGCTACTTCCTCTACGCCCGCAAAAGCACCGATGTCGAGGATAAGCAGATACTATCTATTGAGGCACAGTTGTCGGAATTGCGCGCGCTCGCCAAACAAGAGGGTTTCGAGATCGCGGAGGAATTTGTAGAGAAACAATCAGCCAAGATGCCCGGCCGTCCTTTTTTTAATTCGATGCTCGCCCGAATTCAGAAGGGCGAAGCGAGTGGAATAATTTGCTGGAAAATCGACCGGCTCGCTCGCAATCCCGTAGACGGCGGTCAAATACAGTGGTTTTTGCAAAACGGAACAATTACGCATATTCAGACGCATGATCGCGGCTATTATTCCGCCGACAACGTTTTGATGATGTCCGTCGAGTTCGGGATGGCAAATCAATACATCCGCGATTTAAGCGTCAATACTGCGCGCGGTCTCCGACAAAAAGCACGGCAGGGTGTATATCCCGGCCAAGCGCCGCTGGGCTATCGCAACAATCCGCTCAGCAAGACGATTGCGGTAGATCGCAAAAAATCGAAGATCATCCGCGCCGCATATGAGCTATACGCTCAAAACGGCTCGCGGCTCGAAGATGTATCACGTTTTCTTTTCGAGAACGGCATATACACCAAAGCGACGAAACGATGGGCAGATAGCGGAAGTAGACCGCTCAAAAAAGACCAGGCAAAATTGATTCTCACGAATCCTTTTTACTACGGCCACTTCCGCTACGGCGGCGAAATGTACGAAGGCACGCACACACCCATCGTTTCAAAAGAATTGTTCGACAAAGTGCAGAAAGTATCCGCGCTGCGCGGTAGAACGCAGCGGGCCACGAAGCAACCGCAAGCGCTCTGTGGTCTTTTGAAATGCGGAGAGTGTGGTTGTTCCATCACTGCAGAAACGCAGAAAGGTCATGTGTACTATCGCTGCACGAAAAAGCGCGGCGCATGTTCCGCCGCTTACGTGCGCGAGGAAATTTTGGACTCGCAGCTCTCCGAGCTGCTTTCAAAATTTCACCTGCCGCCACACTGGGCGGCGGAATTGAACTGCATGGCGGATCGCGATGCGAATGAGGCCACTCAAGGCACAGCGGCGGCCGTCCAAGCGATGCGGGCGAAGATTGCCGACCTCGACGGCAAAATCGCCCGCCTCACCGACCTCTTTGTCGAGCAAGACATCGAGCGAGACGAATATCTGTCGCGCAAGCGTGACTTGATGTCCGAAAAGAAGTCGGTGCAGGAGCGAATCCTGCTGCTAGAACGCAACAGCGCCGCGTGGCTCGAACCCATGCGAGCATGGCTAAAAGACGCTTCAATGCTTGAAGAAATAGCAAAATCCCAAAACAACCCCTCCAACCCCTCCAAAAAATCCTCCCTCCAAAAAATCTTCGGCTCGAACCTCATCCTCCACGCGCGCGAAGCGCGCGGCGTGCCGCAAAATCAGTGGTTTTCTCTGGCCGCCGCCAAAGAAAACCACTCCGAAACCGACCTCGTCTCTTCTCTGGTGCCGGGAGTGGGACTCGAACCCACAAACCGTTTAAGGTCATTGATTTTAAGTCAACTGCGTAAACCATTCCGCCATCCCGGCTGCTTCGCTATAGTAGCGTCAAAATATGTTAGAGTACACGCGTTACGAACTA
>JBKJSQ010000056.1:0-8379 GCA_046594495.1 Minisyncoccia bacterium
TCTGCTTCACGAGGTACACCGCTTCGCGTCTGACGCGGGGCAGTGCTGGATTCTTTGTATATGCCATGTACGCCATATTCGCAGGTGGGGTGATTCCAAGCTATTGAAACATTGCGATCAATTGACATGCATATAAAAATGAAGTCTTATGTTGCCAGCAACGCACAGGGGGCATCATGCTTTTACTCAACAATGGAAGCGGTATCGGAATTGTTGCATTTGGCTTCGTGTCTTCGCCAAGTGCAGTCAGTGATCGTGTCATTGGCGAGCAGGTGGCAGAACGCTCGCGTGGGCAAATACCCATATTCACGCAGGTAGGTGTTCCTTTGCCTATAGAGCACGAGATCACTCGAATTGATGAGGGTATGACGGCAGAAATTCGGCCGCCGACCACACTACATATCTCGCGAGGCGCAGTAGAGTGGGCCTTACGCCGGGATTTTTCACGACTTATTATCGTGGCAGCAACGCCGCATATGTGGCGAGCATGTCGTGATTTGAAGTTCGTGATAGACGAACAGAACGCCGACATCGATGTGGATGTCCACGTGATGCCATACGTCGAACACCGTCTTTGGTTCACAAAGGATTCTCGTTGGTGGTGGACCCGTTCAGCACATCAATGGTTTGTGTACGACACACTCATTCGTATGATGCCGATGTTTCTGTACAAACACATCGCAAAGTGATCCTTTAGTCTTTCAACCAAAAGCTCGGCAACAATACCGAGCTTTTCTTTTTCTCCGTATATGGGTAAAGTCGTGTCTGACCAAGGAGGCGCACATGTTCAACGACATCACCCGTTGGTGGGTTGTGTTTGATACCTTCCTGCTCGACCGCGGCTTCCAGCCAGTTTCTGACTGGTTCAGAGACCTGACCGGGCACTCGAATTTCTGGATCGCTAAGTGGTGTTTCCGTATGCTGTTCGCCGCTAGCACCGCGATCGTGATCTACCATGCGCGGCAAGCATACTTCGATCCAAAGCACGTTGGTGATCTCGCCATGGTTTTATTCATGGCATTTGTATGCAAGCCGTGGATTCTGTTCAAGATCTCGACGGACCTCGATAACAACGAAGACGCAATTGTCGAGAACCTTGAGCTTTCGGGGACAATGAATCCCGAACGTATGCGCGGGGCTGGCCTACGATTCCTCGTAGTAACGCTGTCGATGTTCATATGGCCGTTCCTCGGTGCGACTATGCTCTACTCACCGCAACAGGCTTCGCTTCCAATCTCATTGCAGACCCTCTACATGATCGTAGCGATTGCAGCGTACTTTATGGCATGCACGCCGCGGCCGCGAGCTCCGCAACTCCAGCCGAAGTCCGTCGCGATCTGAGTTCGTCACGGTATTAACCCAAAAGCCCGGATCTCGCGATCCGGGCTTTCGATTTGGAAACTCGGGTGTGTTACTTGAGCGTAACTTTTCCACCAGCTGTCGCCGAAGTATCGGCTCCTTAAGAACCCACGGTTCTTAATTATCTCCGACACGGGGAACTTCCGTTCCCCGACCCCCTCCCAAGCGGGAGAGGAACACTGAATTATTTCAGTGTTACCTTTCCTCCCGCGGTTTCGATTTTTGCCTTAAGGGCTTCTGCGTCTTCCTTCTTCATGCCTTGCTTGAGCATAGCTGGAGCAGACTCAACGAGGGTCTTGGATTCTGCGAGCCCGAGTGCGAGCGCCTCCTTAACCACCTTGATGACTGCAATCTTCTGTTCGCCGAATGCGGTGAGTTCTACATCGAACTCAGTCTTTTCGTCAGCTGCTGCTGCTGCCGGTCCGGCTGCTGCAACCGCTGCTGCAGAAACTCCCCACTTCTCTTCGATGGTCTTCACGAGCGTATTAAGCTCGAGTACTGTCATCTTTTCGACTGCCTCGATTATCTGATCATTTGTCATAATTTTAATAGTTAGTAGTAAGTAGTACGTAGAAAGTAGTAAATACAATTACGCACTCTTTGTTCCTGCGACCGCGTTCAACACAACTGCGAAGCGCTGGCGTGGTGAATTGATCACCTGCGCAAACATTCCTCGAAGTACCGTGAGTGACGGGATCGTCGCGATTTCTTCCATCTGTGCCTTGTCGACGATCTTACCCTCGAAGATACCTCCGAGAATCTGAACGCGATTCGTGTACTTCTTTCCGAACTCGTGTACGAGGCGCGCTGCAACTGTGGCGTCATCGCCACCGCCGTACGCGGCCGCCACTTCGCCGTCGAGCGTCATACCTTCGGTCGAGTGACCGAGCTTCTGAAGCGCGAGTTTGATGAGCGTCTTTTTTGCTACCGTGTACTTTACGTCGCTTGTGCGGAGCGCACGGCGCATTGCCGTTTCGTCTGCCACATTTACGCCGCGAAAGTGCACGAAGACAGTTGATGTTGCCGCCTTGAATCCTTCGGCAAGCGCATCGATAACCTGTCCTTTCTGTTCTCTGGTTTTAGCCATGTGCAAAAAGTTACTTCTAATACTTACAAGGCTGTCCGTCCCGAACGTGTCGGGAAGACGGAGTGTTCGACCTCGGCAAGACTGACTCCCTTCCCTTCGACTAGCTCAGGGTAAATCGGGATGCTCGCGTTCTCTGGCCTTGTGCGATGGATAGTGTCTTATTTTTACCGAGGCGTCAATCCTGTGCGTTATACCGATTGCCATCAGTAAGCGCCGGAGACTATCCGACGCCTTTCTTATTTGCCACACATCGCATCATTGACTTTGCATAAATACGTGCTATTATGTAGGTCGTTTCCTCAACGTGGAGCTATCGAATGTCGCATTTTGCCAATCGTTACCGCGCTCTCCCTGCAACACAAAAGGTACTGCTGGTTATCGCGAATCATCAGTGCGGGTTCGGCGTTGCCGCATCGCTGTGCGTGCACTTGTGCACGATGCAGCACGACGGCGTCGACGACGGCTTCTGGGAAAGCCTCGGAGCCCACGAACGCGGACAACTCATCTCCCTCGCGAAAGCGCAAGGTCATGAGAAGCTTGGCGCGCTCGATCTGATGCAGCTCGCCTGATCTTTGGTTCCCACGGCTGGAGGGCTCTCCGTTGCCGTGGTTTACATCGGGATCAACACCACATAGCCCCATGGTGCCCGATGCTCAAGACCTCGTTGCGATTACACGCGACGAGGTCTTGCTCTTTTTTATTGCATTGTATGAGCAGTCGCGCTAGGATTCCCGTGGAAAGAACTTCGGCACTGTAAACTCCCCGGTTGTCCCCCCGGGGCGCATCAGTGCCTGAAGCAGCGGACCTGTTCTGGTCTGCCCCTCCCCGATCGTCCTTGCTACCGAACCCTCAGGACGATCGGGGTTGTATTTTTATATACCGTGTAAAACTAAATCGTTTTCAACATTTCAGCCTTTGCAGCTGCTGCGGCCTGCGCAGAATCACGCGCAAGAGCATATGAATTGACTGCATATGTGAGTCCAAACGAAAGCGTGATTAACGTCAAAAATCCTGTAAGAAATTTGATGAATGAACCGGCAGGAGTCGTTTGCTGCATAACGTTCATATTATACAACGAAAAAGCCGGCAGCGACGCCGGCTTTTTTACACCTCCATTACGGTATGAGAATGAACTTACCCGGGAACGGGAACAGCAATTTCTTCTCCTGCCACTGCTCCGCCGGATAGTATCCATCGATAGTGGTCGGGTCCGCCAGGAACATCTCCCACGCTTGTCGTGTCATCGCTTGCACGTGCAAATGCGGATACCATCCACCGTTCACATGAGGCGAACCGACATGGCCGATAGGACATCCTGCCCCGAGCATCATGCCGACCCTCCACATCGGCGACCGGAGATGCGCGTAAATCATCCAGATATCGATTCCATGCAACTTCACGATCACCCGATTCCCCCACCCATGCTCATCAGGGTGGTCCGTGCCGATCCACACAACCGTGCAGGCGGCATCGGCAACCACGAGCGAATCCGTCGGCACATTGATATCGATCCCCGCATGGATCGGATTCACCATTCCATCCAGATATGTTTGCCTCCAGATGAATCCGCGATTCTCGCCATAGGAGCCGAACGTGGCAGCGAGACCCTGTCGCCGGTGATATGTCGAGAGCTCATCGTCCAGAAATTCCGGAATGATGAACAGATTCTCGGCGGTATTGGATAGCCCGTAGAACGCCGCTCGCTTCGTCGCGAACTGATTGAGATCGAGCACGGCAATCGGTTGGTCGTCAAGAAACGGTATTGTCATCGGACTCCCCTGTAACTCTTTTTCGACTTCGACAACCCTACACAACTCGTTTGTGACGGTCAACACGCAATAGCTTACGCTGTATCTGATTGTGCAATGTGGTAATACCTCAGCGTCACCAAGGCCGGACCTTGGTGACGTTTAATCAGAGACGGTACGTGCGATGCGGTAGTGCGGAATGATCGCCTTTAATACCAGAATTATGAGCGTGATTATGCTGAATACCAAAACGGAAAGTGTGGCTACGAATGGCTTGCCTTGCGACGGGGTCAACAAAATTACGCACATAGATGCGAAGGTCCATGGTACTGCAAATCGATACCACCACAGGTACGCTGCTCCTTTGACCCAGTGCATCGCATACAGCGACGCGAGTAGCGCACCTGTGGGCAAAAGCACATAGGCAAGCCAAGCGCTCCACCCAAACACCACAAGAAGCGCGAGTAATCCCACGCAGGCCATCAGCACCTGTTTCAGCTGTCCCCTCATTCCCCCATCCTACACCCGTAATGTTATTTTGCCGTCGAGTTCTTTTTTTTCATCGCCATGTATTTTGCGACAATTATTATCAGCGACACAATGATGAAAATGAGCGTCATGACGATAACAAAAAGTCCCTGTGTGCTTCCCATACCAATCGATTGGCTTTGATCGTTGTTGGGTAACAAAAGAGCTAGAACCACAGTGAGAGGAACCCACCAAACAGCGAATTTCATCCACCCCCCAAAGATTTCATTTCGCACAAAGTATGTGAGGAGCGAGAAGAAGAGTACGGGGACAAAGATAAGAAGTGTTGCGGCCATGCCATCATACACGCTCGCACATCCATAATCACGAGTACCACAAAAACCAATTTCCAAAGAACGCGCAAGAAGTTCCATCAGAACAATAGCGAAAATCGTGACCATGAGAACATTTCTTTTTGTCACGAATTTTTCATACATACGCGAGTTTTCATTTCACTCCCACTACCACGCTCTTAATAGTACCATCGTCAAGTTTGACGAAGATTTTGTACCAATTGCCCGTCTGTGATTTATCGGTCTTCCAATTGTATTGGTACTGTGACGTGGCGGGGTCCCATTTGAATGTGTTGCCTGTAGTACCGGGTGCACTATAGATTGATTCGTCAATAGAGGAGTTTAATGCTGATCCCTTCTGTGGCGGTAGCCAGATTGGTGATGTGGAAGCCTGCAGAGTCTGTCCGCTTGCGGCCTTTAGTTGGAGTTTTACAGGCACAGTACTTCCCGCCTTGAAGACACTTGGTGTATCGCTAGGGTTGGCGACTAAATCATCAATGGGCTGAAGAAAGCCACTCCAGTGGTAGATAACTTTTAGTGTGCCTGGAACGAAGGTTTCAAAGTCATACTTCTCGGATGCAAGTGAGCCCTGCGTACACGTGATTGGATACGTGCCAACTGTTGTGATGGGTGCTGTCGTGGTGCAAATCGGTGAGCCGGTAGTTGTGTTCGTAGCAGTATCGGTTCCTTCAAACCCCGTAAAGAAGCCTGTGAAAGATGGCGGTGCACTGCCTAGTACAATCGTTTGATTCTCTGCATTGAAAGTGAGTTTCGGTCTGGGTAGCGTGACAACATCATTGAGTTTCGGCAAAAGAGTGTGTTCGATTATGCCGTCGCCGTTGAGGTCAATTGCAAGTGGTGTAAGAGTTGAAATGTTAGAAGCGACATCAATCGTTGCTATTGTGTCGGGTGTCGTCGGCATGTCCTTGAAGGTAGTGCTTGCAATGAGGGTGTCGTCTTGGAGTTCGCTCACCTCTAATGTGAACGTACCCGTGTCGTAACCATCCAACACGACGCGCGCACTGGTAGACGCATCGGTGAATAAATATTTCACTTCACCAAACTCGGCGTAGTACGTGCCGGGAATCTGCTCCTCAATCTCACCTGTTGTGGTGCTTATGCCCGTGTGGCGACCGAATGAGTCGTATATATCGATGGAAAGTGGCGAATGTAGGGCATAACGGAGGCGTCTACCAGTTGAGGACGGAGCTTCCTCCGACATATATTGGTACCGAAATGGTGAATTGGTCGAGTTTGAAACAATATCGGAAATGAAGTTATCCAAGCTTGGAATTTCGAGAATATCCTTGTGACTATATGGACGGAGTCTTTGAGTTAGGCGCGACTGGTCCCTATTAAACGCTTGGACATCAACCCAATAATTCATTACTCCTGTCGTTGTACTCATCCATAGAGCACTAGGCGTGACTACAGTCCCATCGCCGTCAACGGTATTACGTGCTGCGTAGGTCATGCCTCCTTCGCAAACGCCCTGACAGAAAACCGAGGGAGTAGTGCTTGAATAATCTATTCCTTTCAGCGTGGTCGGAATTCCCCACCCTGCAATCTGGATCACTTCGATGTCTTGTGACGGTGTCCAAGCATCGAGAGAAGCATGCATTGCTTGCGCGTGCGTGAGCAAGAAATCGTTGGCCTGTATTGGCATTGTTGTGTTTGTGCTGTCTTTCGGAACGCGCTCGTAGGAATCGGTGAGGAATGCGTCCAATGTTTCTTCTGAGTGGATTACACTGCCGTATTTATCGGACCAGTCCGAGAGCGTGTCGGAATCAAACGTTACGACTGCGTCATCTACATACGTAAAATAGCTACTTGATGGCAAAAGGTTATATGCAACTGGAGCATTTACCGAGAACTGGCGCCCTGCCTGCGCCGACATAATAAGTGGCGCATAATCGGTAGGAATTCCTTGTTTGTTTCCGTGCAGAATGGCAGCGATTGCTTGCGGCGTTCCCACCTGGGGAACTGCAACGAATATCATTTTATCTACATGCCGTTCAAGTTCCGGGTGTGCCACGAGGAGAGCCTTGATGACAAGTCCCCCGTTGGAGTGCGCCACTACCGTGACCTTTCCAGTACGCGATGTTGAAGCGAGCCGTATGAGTTCAGACATCACGAAAGGCGTTTGTGATGGATGCACATACGAAATCTTGCCATCCGTTTCTACTCCACTACTAATGATGTCGTCTAGAGAAAGTCGCCAGTCGTACGGGACGGCAGACCACTGTGCAATCGATGACGAAGCAACGAGCTCGTCCATTGCAATCATGAATGATTTGTAGATGTTTGGCCCAGCATGATTCACATACGCTTCGTCCAATACATCACGTGTGTATATCTCTGACTGCGGGGATGTGAACTCCTGCTTTCCCTGCTCGTTCAGTCCCAAATTCAAAACATCGACATCATCCCTCGGCTCCCACATGCGAACTTCCGTCAATGGTGCCTCGTCTACTCGAGCAGGGCGATAGAGCCGACTCCCACCCACTCCCGGTAAAAACATCACATTTGAATTGCAGTTTTCATTGCAGATAGGAGGAGTGGAGGTTGCCGAGGTAGATGTCGGGACGTCACCCTCCAGTTTGAAGTACGGATAAAATCCACCACCTGAGCCCCATGCGCCTAATACATCCACATCAAATGAGTTGGAAATAAATTTCACTTCGAGACGGTAACCGCGAGTGGGGTCTAAAGTCACTCCATCGGTAAAATCAACGCTCCCATTATAGGTACCTGCAGAAGTGAAATCGATTGTTAATTCACCGTTATTCGAGATGGGAGGATGTATGAATGTACCGTCCCAACCAAGCGATGAGTCACGCGCATTGATATCGTTACATAGTTTAAGCGTATCAGTCGCGAGCAATGGACACTCGTGCAAGTACACCTGTACCCCTACAGGATTATCCCAACGTGTCATGTTGTACCGGATCTTGATCGTACGCACAGTGCCTGTGGCACTAAAGGTAGACATCAGCCAGGGGGTGCGGCCTGATGAGCCACTAAATATCATGGGGATGTCACCGTATATATGTTCAGTCGCAGTAGAGATCGGCTGTTCAATGATTACAGCAGCGAATGAGAGGCCTGGCACCATAAGTGCGGCAAGGATTCCGGCGACGATTAGCCCGCCCTTCATAGGCCACATTATGCCTATCTATGAGCGATTCATCAAGTCTCCCCCTCCCGAAAAGGACGGTCCTTTTCATAGGAGGAAAGCATAACTTCAAGATCGTTTGTATCCCTCAAAAAGGATGGGGCGTCATCACTCAAGATAATCGAGGAGGCTCGTTTCTTGACGCAGTAATCTTGATAGCTGGAATACTGGTAATCGTTCACAAACCTG
>JBKJSQ010000063.1:0-9050 GCA_046594495.1 Minisyncoccia bacterium
TTGCGCAAGTATGTATGAAATTTCCTACTTTTGTGTCGGGATACGAGGAATTTCGTCAATCGGACTATATTTGCAGAGTGCCGCCGTTTGGCAGTGCTTTGAAATCCCGTTCGCCACGCAACGCTTCAATGCGCTCGCGTGGCTCATCCTGTGGTTCGTCGGTAAGCCGGAACGTACCATGGTGAATTCCGAGCGAATGCTTCGCTTGCAATATATCGTGCATGCGAATTGCTTCGTCGGGGTTAGTGTGCACCGGCTGCATCATCCACGAAGGTTCATATGCTCCAATCGGAATCAGTGCGCAATCTATCGATGGAAATCTCGCAGCAATAGCTTCTACAAACGCGCCGAATCCAGTGTCACCTGCAAAATAAATCGTTCCCTTCGGGGTTTCCACTACAAACCCGCACCAGAGTGTTGCATTTCGATCCGACACTGAGCGTGCAGAAAAGTGCTGTGCGGGCGTTGCAGTAATCGTGAGACCCGTCTCAGTCACCGACTCCCACCAATCCAAATCAATCGTATTACCTACTTCCTTTCGTTCTAAATATTTCGCATTGCCAAGCCCCGCACATATTTTCGGCTTCCACTTCGACACGATGGTTTTGAGCGATGCGATGTCCATGTGGTCGTAGTGATTGTGCGATAGCAGCACAATGTCTATTGGTGGCAGATGTTCCATGCTCACACCAGGTGCAGCGTAGCGCATTGGCCCCATGAACGAAAACGGGCTTGCACGCTTTGACCATACCGGATCGGTAAGGATGTTTACTCCCACACATTGAATAAGCACTGTTGCGTGATTGATGTACGTAACGAGCATACCCTCATGCACACGCTCAGGTGGGACGCTTCGCGTGACATCGCGCACTGCCCACTCACCGCGCGCTCGAGAAAGAAGCCAAACCCACACCGACTTCCGTTCAGACGGACGCAATGCCTGCGCAGATTCAATCTGCGGATTATAAAATTTTCGCCCGTCAAAGTGATCGCTCGGCGGATGTATATAATATCGCGATGCGACGGTTCGCTCGAACAATACGACTAAAAACATCATGAACACGAGTACCAAAAGAATCAACATATGCGCGGCCGTGTGCGGATGATACATGAACACGCTCATGAAAAAAGCACTACGGAACTAACTTCATACAAAAACAAGTTCACTTCATGCGTATCACATGTGAAAGTTGAACGAGGAGGGTCGTTGTTACCAATTAGCTCAACAACAATACAGCACACGGACTCGTTATATTCGCATTCCCTAACTTCATCAAAACATTATGGACCTTTTACTTTCGCTCTTACTTCAGCTTCAAAAAGCACAGTTTACACTGAATCAAATGGACGCAGCGCGATCGGCTCGATCGCAGTCGCGCTTCGTAAAGCCGCAACCTGCTGCAACAGTACAACCGGTCACTACGTCTGTCGCACCAGTTACCTCGACAGCGCAACAGGCACCCGTGCCAGTCGCGATAGCTCCGACACCGACGACTGACTTCCGTACGCAGGTAGAACAATTTGTACTCTCAGCTACGAACGCTGCTCGCGCACAAAACGGACTGCAAGCACTCGTCACTGATTCCGCGGCAGCGTCTGTTGCACGTTCTCATAGTGAAGACATGCTTACACAGAATTACTTCAATCACACCAACCTCTCCGGCTGTGGTTCAGGATGTCGGCTCACGAGTGCCGGATACGTATGGAGTAGTTATGGCGAAAACATTCACTGGATGTCCGGATACAATCTTTCGGCACAAGACACTGCCAAGAAGATCGTGTCCGACTGGATGAATTCACCCGGCCACCGCGCCAACATGCTCGGATCGTTCACCTATGCAGGAGTCGGCATTGCCGTCTCGGGCTCAAAAGTATATTCAACGACCGTTTACACGACCAAGTAAACGGCTGTGTTTCAAGCAAAAAACTCCGCACTGTGCGGAGTTTTTGTTTAACGGTTTCCGGGTTCGACTATAATTGCATCACGAACCTCTGGCGTGTCCCTGAAGTGGCGCCACTCAGCGATTCTGTCTCCGTCATACACGACTGTCCACAAGGCCGGTCCCTCAAGCGCCTTCTCCGTACAGGTTGTGCGGCCGATGACGACTGTTTTGTCTTCGGTGTCTATCAGCTGCTCAAAATGATTCTGAAAATCCGGAAAGAGTTCAAAGAATGCAGCCCATGCTTTGAGTGCAATCTCCTTGCCATCGTAGCGATTTTCCGCTGTATCAATAAATGCGTGTCCATCCGACATAAGCGATTCAAGCACGTGAATATCGCGCGCATTTATTCCTTCATTGAAGGCATACACGAGTTTTGCACGATCCATATTACCGTTTGCAGATCTCTTTGGATGCGTCTGCCAGCATGGTCTCGTAGACTTTCTCGCGCGGACTATGTGTGACGACTGAATAATGAATTTTATGCATGGTCAAAAGTATAGCAAATGGTAAAAAACGTGATGACACCTACAGATCCTTCAAATCGAGATCATTAATAAAACGACCACAGGCAGTATCAGTGCAATAACTGCCGCTTCAAGCACGTAATACCCTATCGCTGGATAACCACCCGTGAGCGCGTGTGCTCCGGCCATATCCATTACCTTTCTGGAATTATCAAACGAAAACACGAGTATCGCGTCAAAGCCTGAAATAAGCAGCGCCACGCCCTAGTGTCTTCCCCACGTGAACGAACTTCGATTTATTGCGATGACGGGAACCATCGTATGCATCCACTACCACTCACTATTTAATCCGTGCCCTTAGTAAACCACGGGATAAAAATACTTGTCCGTTTTTTATATACAGCAAATTCAGGATTCTCTTCCATCTTTTTTTCCAGCATGGGAATTCCCGAAACTTTCAAAATTAAAATGGTGATAGTTATTGGCCCAATAATACTCAAAAAACCGGAGGGTACGGACAGCGCCATAAGCCAGATTCCCCACCACATCGTCACCTCCCCAAAATAATTCGGATGACGAGTATAGCGCCACAAACCGCTTTGCAACAACGTGCCTTTGTTGGCAGGGTTTTTGATGAACCGTGCAAGCTGTGCATCTCCAACCGACTCAAAGACAAATCCGAGAATCCACACCGCGAGTCCAACAAAATCTAATACCCCCAACGCGTTGCCGGCGTCTTTATTTATCATCAAAAATGGCAAGGCAATGAGAAACAGTAAAGCTCCTTGCAAAAGATACACCTGCCCATACGAACGCAGGTAAAACCATGAACCCCAATCCTCACGCCACTTGGAATAGCGGTAGTCCTCCGCTTTACCCTTGTTTCTCTTGTGTATGTGCCATGCAAGGCGAATACCCCAGATACTGACTAGAAGTCCGACTATAAGCCCACGAGCACCGTGCGCTTGTCCAAGGTAAAAAGACATCCATACCAAAAGCACAAAACCCAAGCCCCATGCAATATCTGCTACATCATTTCTTTTCTTGATCAAAGACAGTACAAACCACGCACTCATGTAACAGAGAAGTACTATGCCAAGTGTTAAAAAATAACTCATCATTATATTTTACCGGCAATAAAATACGTGACGACTGAGACGAGCGCGCCGAGTGTTGCGCCCCACGCGAGGTCAACAATGGTCACCAAGAGCGGCCAGTCTTTGAGTGTCGCGAGATTTGTAAGGTCATAGGTCGCGTAGGTAATAAATCCAAAAAATGCACCAAAAAGAAGCGCATACATCCACGAGCCTTTCTCGACCGCCGGTGCTATCACGAAGAGCACGAGTCCGACTATGAACAAAAGATAAAATAGTATTGCGGCCGTCCAGTTGATATCTGGCTTCATCAGAAACCCGATCTGACTTTTATAAAAATCCTTGGCAACGAGGCCGAGCCACAGCATGTCGATGGCAAAAAATACTGGCAGAGCGATTGCGTAAAGTTTTATAAACATATTATATATTCAGGTACGTTATTGTTAATTGCAACACGGTGGCGAAGGTCCCCCAGAGAAGGTATGGAATGTTCGCATAGACAACCCAACGCAATTCCGGCGAGGCGTGCCAGATAGCGACCAGGGCCCAGATGAGCGTCGCCACAACGAGCAGGATGTCTATCGAGGCGAGCAGATTGTTCTTAAGCCCAAACTGAAAATACGTAAAAGAGAAATTGAAAACGAGGTTGAGCGCAAAAGGCAGGGCCACCATCCACGACAGTTTCCCCGTAAACGCTTTATAAAATACGGTTCCGAATGAGACCGCGATAATGGCATAGAGCACCGTCCACACCGGCCCGAAGATCCAGCTCGGCGGGGCGAAAGATGGTTTGACGAGAGTTTGATACCAATTGTATGTGTCAGGGTTCATGTTTATATACTATATCAATTCACCGGACAGGTGTTTTTGCCAAGGGTCGCATAGAATCCGCACCAACGAAAGACTGCTTCAAAGAGTGCGATACCGGAGAAGAACAGGAGCCACGGGCTCCATGAGGTAGTGACGGCGAGAAGGAGTAGGGCGAGCCAAATAGCGAGACGGATGGCACGGTCGTACGTGCCAATATTTTTTTGTGCGCCTCGGACTGTGCCACGTGCATATTTTTTCATAATGATGCGATACAAAAATCCGACAGCAAAAGCCACGATGTACATGATGAGGACATAGCCCCAACCAAATGGCGATTTGAGAAAGCTTATTGGCGATTCGTTGAAGAAATCACTCTTGAGCTGGGGAATGAGCCGAAGCGCATTCACTGTTTCGCGTGCATCAAAGGCCTCGATCTCACCGATGGCAAGCGAATACTTGCTATCGTTATCCGCACTTCTCACGGTGATAGTGTAGGTGCCAGCTTCTACCTGCGCCTTATACTCCCCGCCGTCCCAGTACGTGCTCTGACCGAAGAATTCAAACATACTCTTCCAATCCGCATCACTGCCACCGATGATTTGGATAATGTCGCTTCCCTTGCGTATTTCGGCCATTACATCTTTTTTGGAATCCTCTGCATAGGGCATACGTATGCCGACATACAGATTAAAAGGTTGGGTGGTGTTAACGGTATAGGTGTGAGGTGAACCACTCAGGGTACCGTAGTAGGCCTTGGAAACAGTTGGATCTACCACGATGATCTGCTCCGTCTCGACGAGGCGCGGCTGATGTGCAAATGCGGTGTCACTATTCAAAACGACGCTCACGAGAATAAGCAACATGATCGCTGCTATACGAGCTTTTTTATGTTGACTCAACGCAGCGTTCATAAACATGAGTTTACCGCTCGCGCCTCATAGGAGCACGCGGGCTTCGAGCCCAAGACGCAGGCGAAGCAGTTCGCCTGCTTCCGGCAGAACTCATTTACTTCGCTCATTCGTGCTGGGGGACTAGGACTCGAACCTAGATACACCGCTCCAGAGGCGGTAGTCCGACCATTAGACGATCCCCCAATATCTTTCTCAGTACTTACGAAAGTGTAGCAATTCTACAGCACGACGTACTTCCTCTTTTCTCGAAATCTGTACTCTTTTCTCACCTTTCGTGGGATGAAATCCAAGCGTAATCATGAGCCTATAAACATTCTCCAAAATCGAAAGATTGGTATTGGAGAAGTCCAGTTTATGAGTATACGTTGGCTCGTGATGAGAGACACTACCCTCGGCCTCATAGAGACCACGCAGGTATCTTACAACGTAGTCTGGGTTCTCCAAAATCCATGCCGGTACGCTAAAACGTAACTTTCCACGAGCACCTGATGGAATATTGAGTCGTTGGCTTATGGACTTTTGATAGAGGCTTATTCTCGTACAATTCTGTCCCGACTGTTTGTATACGTACGCTTTTTTCTTGAATAGCTTATACACCAAATTCTCATACCGCTTTATAAAACCAGCATTATTACTATTAGAAAAGATGAGTAGTCGTTCCGTACGTGGAAACTTTTGAATATGACCATCACCGAGTAGTACACCGATTAACTCAGCCAAATTTCCATCTTTTTTAAACGGAGGAAATGTAACCGTTATTTTTCCACTCCGAATCGCCTCCTTCCTCCACGCCGCAAAATTATTAATCTTTTTGCGTTTCATCGTCTCGGATATCTTCCGAATCGATGGATGATTTTCTTTTGTAAGCCCTTTGCTCCATGACCTATGTGCCACACTTAAACAGTACTATATTTATTTCTACCACTAGATGATATTTGCGCGCATTCACGCATCAGGCGCTTATCGTGCGCCGGGAATGTCTTCGTCGGTCGTGGGCAGCTTTTTGAGCGTCTGCACGGTCTCTTCTTGATAGGCTGCAATCTTCCAACCATCTTCGGTCTGGATCAACTGTGCAATAAACGGCACAGTATCGACCGGGTCACTCGCGGTACCAGGAGTCGAGACCAGTATGACTTCTCCCGAAATAATGCGACTCGTGCCCTGTACTGAAATAGATCCGACACCCAAACGATCCGCAATAGTACTGGTTGCGATACTCCCCGGTGCCCTCGAATGATTCGCCTTCCAATCTGCTAGTAATTCAGGTGTAACGAAGGGACCGAACTCAGTTTCAATTGCGGCAGAAATAGTTGCAGCATCGCCCCGAAGCGAAACATTCTTGAGCTTTGTGCCAAATTCAATCATCACGTTTTTTGCAGATTCATCGCCCCGAACGACGCGTGCGGTCGGGCCAAAATAGAGTGCAAGCACACCACCTACAACGAGCACAGCGACGATTCCAACAATTGACAGGGTTCGGGTTTTTCTTTGCATGAGGGCCATCATAACCCCCACACATATAATCTCAATGCGTCAGTTCATTCCGCGTTCAGGCAGGTACGCCGGTCGCGGCCGAGCGTCACATTTCTTTCGCGTACGCCCACCACCCCGTTCGACTCAAACACCACATCAACCATCAGTCCAGTTCTCACCGCCTCGTTCCAGTATTGATCAAAAACAAAGTTGCCGAGGGAGTAATAGATATACTTTCCTTTATAGTTCTCTGACTCCTGAATTACGTGCGGATGCGCTCCCATCACGAGTTCCGCGCCCGCATCGACAAATCGATGCGCGAGTGATTTCTGTCGCGCGCTTGCGGGCTTGTATTCATCACCCCAATGCGAAAAGACAACGGGAAGCCGGCCTTTAGCTCGTGCGGCCACAATCTGGTTGATCGTCGTCGAAGCGGTCCATTCCGTATCGAATTCGTTGTATCCGATGAATGTAAGTAATATCCCCTTGCTCTCAATCTCCAAAACGGACTGTTCGCCCGGTTCGCCAAAATATCCGACGCGCGCGGCTTTAAGCGCGCGCGTTGTTTCTTCCACACCGCGGCTCCCAAAATTGGAAATATGATTATTGCCGAGCGAGACCGCGCGGATATTGTGCCGGCTGAGTAGCGGCGCAACATATTCCGGAAACGTGAACACAAAGTTGTCAGGCGAACCGACAGCCGAACCGAGGCTTTTTGAAGGATTCTGAGTTATCGGTCCTTCCAGATTCCCCACTACAAAGTCTGATTCCGCGAGATGCGTGGTGATGCAAGAAAAAATAAAATCAACTCCCTTTGCGTCCATTGTCTGTCGCACCGAGCGATCAAACATCATGTCGCCTATAAAAAGTATATCTGTCTGTGGGATGGGTTCCGGAAATGGTACTGCCAAGTATGTGATTTCTTGCACAAGGAGTCCGAAGAGCCCCATGAGCGCCGTCGCAATAACTGTTGCAATTTCCTGCAGTCTATCCATGTGAGCAGTATATCGTTTTAGCGCGTATGTATCTGAGCGACAATTGCGCAATGATCGGACACACCGGAGACCAGTGATACATCGGTCACGTCATAGCCGGGAGTGGAAAAGAGTCCGTCTACCATCAAAGGCAACGGGCCTGCGCGATGGAGCACACCGTCGATAGATGATTCGTATTCAGCAGGGATATTGTCTGTATATGCAGCGGAGAGCCGAGAAAATATCTCGCCGCCACGTGGCGCATTAAAATCACCGCAGAATACAAACTGATCCAGGCCCGCAAGCAACGTAAGCATGTTTGTACAATCGTTGCGCTGCAGTTCAGAAGGCTCGCCATCCGGTGTCCACGTGAAATGCGTTGTTGCTATCTTGTAGGTGTTGCCTTCGTGTTCGATCTCGCATACAAGCACTGCAAGATTCTGTAAAAGACGATCAACGGATATCCGCCCGTCTTCGGCACGTCCGCGATAAAAGAGCGCGTCAGTGGATATGATCTTTTTGGAAAATATGCCGATACCGATAACGCCCGGACCGTCAGCGTGGTGCTGTTCTTTCGGATTAATCCCAAGTGGCACGTATGACACATCCATCGATAGTTCTTTTTGAAAGCGCTCAACATCCCATTCGTTGAGTTCCTGTAAACACACGACGTCCGGCTGTTCTGCATGTAAAAACGGAATCACGCGCTCTAGGTGTTTTGAGCGTTCAATGTTTACCGACACGAGGCGGAGACCCGCCATACTATTTTCCTTCGGTTGCTGCCGTCAAAAATGCGGTGAACAACGGGTGTGGTGCAAGCGGTCGAGCCTTCAGCTCCGGATGCGCCTGCGTACCAAGCATAAACGGATGCACGCTTTTCGGAAGTTCTGCAATTTCCATGAGCGTACCGTCGGGTGAGCGACCGGAGAATACGAGCCCCGCCTTTTCAATCTGCGCGACGTAGTCGGGATTCACTTCATAGCGGTGACGGTGGCGCTCAGAAATCGATGTGGTGCCATATGCCTCTGCCGCTATGGTTCCCGCTGCGAGGTCGCACACATAGCCACCGAGTCGCATGGAGCCTCCATAATCCTTTCGGGCGAGCTTTTCCGCCTGCTCCGGAAGAATTGCAATGATTGGATGCGGGGTGCTTGCATTGATCTCAGTGGTATTGGCATCTTTCAAGCCGACGACATTGCGAGCGTATTCGACTGTCATGAGTTGCATGCCGTAACACAAACCGAAGTATGGAACTTTATTTTCTCGGCAAAACTTGATGGCGTTGATCTTTCCCTCGATTCCGGTCTCGCCGAATCCCCCCGGCACGATAATGCCGTCGTATTCTTTGAGCTCGCTTACTTTTGAAGGATCTGTTTGATAC